>DASWKM010000079.1:0-4296 GCA_036396635.1 Acidimicrobiia bacterium | reverse complement strand
TATCTGGGCCGGGGTCTGATGAAGACCTGAGTAGATGACCTCGTGGCCGGCGTCACGCAAGACCCGAGCTATGACTTTGGCGCCACGATCGTGCCCGTCGAGACCCGGCTTGGCGATGAGAATCCGTCGTGGCATGCCGGGAGGGAGGGTAGTTATGAGACGTTGGAACCGACGAGTGTGCAGAACGTGGCGGATTCCGCCGCGCGATGCACCCTCGTCGCTTCGCCGTCGATGCCTCTACCCTTAGGGGATGCCGAAGTCGAACCTCCACGGGCTGGCCGCTGCCGGGGTGAGTGTGTGGTCCGACCAGATCTCGAAGCAAATGTTGGATAACGGGGAGCTGGCACGACGGGTCGAAGAGGATGCCGTCACCGGTGTCACCTCGAATCCGACGATCTTCGCCACAGCCATCGGGGATTCCGACGACTACACAGCCGCTCTGCACGAGCTGAGGTCGGGAGGGGTCGCCACCGAGGAGGTGGCCAAGAGCCTCATGGCCAACGACATCGTCAGTGCATGCGACGTCCTTATGCCGGTACACCGGTCAACTGTCGGGCGGGACGGGTTCGTCTCCGTCGAGGTCTCACCGACACTCGCCGCGGACACCGAGGCGACGGTTGCCGAGGCGCGCGACTGGGTCAAGCAGATCAACCGGGCCAACTTGTTGGTCAAGGTCCCGGCGACAGCCGAGGGGACCCCCGCAATCCGTCGTCTCATCGGTGAGGGCATCTCGGTGAATGTGACCCTCATCTTCTCCCTCAATCGGTACCTCGACGTGATGGAGTCCTACATGGCGGGCCTCGAGGACCTCCAAGAGGTGGGGGGTGACCTGTCGACGGTGACCTCGGTGGCGTCGTTCTTCGTGTCCCGGTTCGACAGTGAGGTGGACCGACGTTTGGATGAGATCGGCTCGGCCGACGCCCTCGATTTGAGGGGCAAGACGGCGGTCGCCAATGCCAGGGCCGCCTATGGCCTGTTCCTCGAGACCTTCTCAACACCCCGATTCGAGGACCTGACCGGGCACGGGGCGCGCCCACAGAAGCCACTGTGGGCGTCTACCTCCACCAAGAACCCGGCGTACAGCGACCTGCTCTACGTGGAGGCGCTGGTCGCCCAGGACACGGTCAACACCATGCCACTCGCCACGATGGATGCCTATCAGGACCACGGTGATACCCATCCCACGAGATTCGATGCAGTCGACATCGTCCGGGCCAACGACCAGCTCGAGCAGCTGGAGACGGTGGGTGTCGACTACGACGACGTGGTGGAGACGTTGGAGAGAGAAGGGGTGGAGAAGTTCACCGCAAGCTGGCACGAGCTCCTGGAACGAGTCGAGTCGGCGTAGCCTGGATGGCCCGCCGATCCGGTGTGCAACCGTCCCCGCTCAGCAGGCACCGCGGCCCAATCGATTCGGCTCAGGCCTTCTCAAGCGGCGCCCATGCGAGCAGCAGGCGCTTCTTGCCCTGAGTGTCGAACATGACCTCCGCCTCGGCGCGGTCACCCTCACCCACGATCTCCCTGACGGTCCCCAGACCCCACTTGTCGTGCCGAACCCGGGCGCCCGGGCCGATGTCTGTGGGAGAGACCGTCGTCCTCGGGCCGGTGGCGGCGGCCCGGTCGGCTGGGTCGAGCCGCTTCCTCTTGCCCGCCTTTTGGATCAACGACTCGGGAACCTCCTGGAGGAACCGTGAGGGCGGGTTGTAGCTCGAGCCACCAAAGAGCATCCGCTGCCAGGCCGAGGTCAGATACAACCTGTCCTGCGCCCTGGTGATGCCCACGTAGGCAAGGCGACGCTCCTCCTCCAGCTCCTCGGGGTCGCCAAGGGACCGCATGTGGGGAAACACCCCGTCCTCCATTCCGACGATGAACACGGCAGGGAACTCGAGACCCTTCGCGGTGTGCAGAGTCATCAGCGTCGCCGCGCCCGCGCCTTCGTCCCACTCGTCGATGTCCGCGACCAGCGCCGTCGACTCCAGAAACACCTCGAGCCGGCGGAGGTGGTCCAGAGAGTCATAGGGCTCGTCGCCGATGACGGCGCCCTCATTGGATGACTCGAACTCGGATGCGACGCCCACGAGCTCCCGAAGGTTCTCCACCCGCCCTATGGCCTCGATGGTCCGCTCGGACTCGTATCCGGCCACCATCCCACTGTCGTCGAGAACACTCTGCACGGCCCTCTCGACCCCGCCTTCCACCGCCTTGTCGCGGATGAGCTCGATCAGCCCGACGAATTCGAGGATCGACCTCCGGGCGCGGGTCGTGAGCTGAGGGATCTCCCGCACCCTGGTCAGGCCATCGAAGAAGCTGACCCGCTCGGCCTGGCTGAAGCGGTCCACCTGGGCGACGGTCGTGCTGCCGATCCCGCGCCTTGGCTCGTTGATGACTCGCTTGACCGATATCTCATCCGCCGGATTGACCAGCACCTTGAGATAGGCCACGGCATCCTTGACCTCCTTGCGATCGTAGAACTTGACCGAGCCGACCACCGAGTAGGGGACGCCCCGCCGGACGAAGACATCCTCGATGACACGGGACATCGCATTGGTCCGATAGAACACGGCGACGTCGGCCAGGTTGTAGCCGTCGTCTTGGAGCCTCTCGATCTCGTCGACCACAAAACCGGCCTCGTCGTGCTCATCCTCGGCCTCGAAGCGAATGATGGGCACGCCCTCGCCACGGTCGGACCACAGGTGCTTCGGCGTCCGCCTGGTGTTATTGGAGATGACGGAGTTGGCCGCCTCCAGGATGGTCTCGGTCGATCGATAGTTCTGGTCGAGGATGATCACCCTCGCGTCCGGATAGTCCTTCTCGAAGTCCCGGATGTTGCGAATGTCGGCGCCGCGGAACTTGTAGATCGACTGATCGGAGTCACCCACGACGCAGAGATTGCGATGGGCGTCCGTGAGCTGTCTGACCAGCATGTATTGGGCCCGATTGGTGTCCTGGTACTCGTCCACCAAGACATAACGGAACCGCTGCTGATAGTGCTCGAGCACATCGGGAAAGGCGGCGAACAGCTCGACGGTCACCATGAGCAGGTCGTCGAAGTCCATCGCCGAGGCGCCCACGAGACGCTGCTGGTAGAGGCGGTAGATATCGGCCACCTGCTCGTGGTAGAACCCGTCACCCTGGTCGGCGAACGACTCGAAGTCCACCAACTCGTTCTTGGCGTTGGAGATGACGGCCTTCATCGCCTTCTCAGGGAACCGCTTGGCATCGAGGTCGAGGTCCTTGGTGACGATGCGAAGAAGACGCAATGAGTCGGCGTCGTCATAGATCGTGAAACCTGACCGATAACCGAGCCGGGGAGCCTCACGACGGAGGATTCGGACACACGAGGAGTGGAACGTGCTCACCCACATCGATTTCACCACTCCCCCGACCAGCTGAGCCACCCGCTCCTTCATCTCGTTGGCCGCCTTGTTGGTGAAGGTGATCGCCAGGATCGAATCCGGCGCAACCTGAAGATCGCGAATGAGATGGGCGACGCGGAATGTCAGCACTCTCGTTTTGCCCGAGCCTGCTCCGGCGACGACCAGCACCGGCCCCTCGGTGGCAGCTACCGCCTCCCGCTGGGTCGGGTTCAGATCGGCGAAGAGTGGTGACTCGGTCGGGACGTCGTCAACGAACCACTGCGTCTGCATCGGTCACCGATGCTACCGGCACCACCCGACTGAATCACATACGTGTCATCAAAGCGACGACACCTGGTCAGCCGTGTCGGGGAGCTCTACCCGCACCCTCTCCTCGGGGGTGACGGCGCGCTGAGGGCCATCGTCGACCAACACGGTCCGCCGGTTGAGAGGCAGCGAGTAGCAGAAGCGGGCGCCGGTCGGGAACCGACGCTCGTACCAGACGTCCCCACCCATGGCCCTGGCCAGACGTCGGGCGATGGGCAGGCCAAGGCCCATGCCGCTCGAGGCTCGCGCATCACCCTTGGACAGCTGCTCGAAGTTCTCGAACACCTTTCGGGTCTCCTGATCGGGGACGCCCGGCCCGTTGTCGGAGACGACGATGAGGTACTGGTCGCCCAGGACGAAACCCTCGACCAGTATTTGATCGCCGCCATACTTGCGGGCGTTCTCCATCACGTTTCGGAGCACCTGGTGGACCCGCCGGCGATCGGCAAAGACCCGCACCCCGTCGGGCAGCGACACCAGGGCGGCCTTGCGCTCACCGCTGGGGAACACCATCTTGGCCACGTCCTCGATCAGGTCCCCGAGATCGAAGAGGTCAGGGTCGAGACGGAGTCGGTTCGCCTCGAGACGTGGGATGACGAGAACGTCCTCGACC
>DASWKM010000078.1:0-3725 GCA_036396635.1 Acidimicrobiia bacterium | reverse complement strand
ATCAGGAGGTTGGGGGTTCAAGTCCTCCCGAGCGCGCTGCCGAAACCCCCGCGAGAGCGGGGGTTTATGCTATCTCCCGCCGAGTTCGAGTCCCCGTGTACGGTCGTTGGGCCGCGTCTGGGCCGCGAGGTTTCGAGCCCGGATGTCATCGAGTCGTCTGACGAGAGCGTCGATGTCGGAGGGGAAGAGGTGGGTGTAGCGGTCCATGGTCACGGTGATGGAGGAGTGGCCGAGGTGGTGTTGGACGGCTTTGGGGCTGGCGTCGGCTGCGGCGAGCAAACTGGCGCAGGTGTGTCTGAGGTCGTGGATTCTCAGGCCCTCAGGCAGTTCTGCCTCTTCGACGGCCTGGTACCAGATCTGTCGTCTGAAGTTGCTGTTGCGCAGCGGCGTACCGGTCGGTGTGGTGAACACGAGCGCTTCGGGATCGTTGGAGACGTGATGGTCGAGGTGTTCTGCGAAAAGGTCGCGGAGGAATCCGGGGATGGGCACGATGCGACTGCGATGGTTCTTCGTTGGCCCGAAGTGGAGGTGACCGCCGACGTCGGCGAGCGATTCGGCGACCTCGATGCGGGAGTGGGGCAGGTCGCATCGTCCGCGTCTGAGGGCAGCGGCTTCTCCCCACCGGAGCCCGCCGTAGGCGAGCAGGTAGACAAGGGTGCCGTAGGGCTGGCGGATCGTGTCGGCGAGGCGTTCCACCTCGTCGGCGTCGAGGAACAGCATCTCGGGTTCGGAGAGCCGCGGCGTGCTGGTCCCGTCGACCGGGTTCATGGGCAGGTAGCCGGCGTCGACGGCGAGGGTGAGCATGGCGTTGAGTACCTGGCGGGCCTGGCGCACCCCGGAGGGCCCGAGACCGGACGCCTGGAGATTGGCGATCCATTCTTCGGCGGCCATCCGGTCGATGTGACGAAGCTGGTAGTCGCCGAACGCGGGCAGGACATGAACGTCGAGGTTCGAGCGGTACCCGGCGAGGGTCTTGGGTTTGAGATGCGTCTTGGTGACGAGCCACCGCTCGGACCACTCGGCCAGCCTGGTCTTCGACAGTCGCGGGTCGGTCCAGTCGCCGCGGATCAGGTCGGCTTGGACGGTGGCCATGAACCGGTCGGCGTCGGCCTTGCGGGCGAAGCTCCTCGAGCGTTCCCGACCTGTCGGGTCCCGGTATCTCACCCGCCACGGTTTGCGGCGGTCCGGCCGTTTCTCGATGTGCGCCACGGGCAGACTCACCTCCCCTCGGTATGGACGATTGACGGTGTTGTCTCCCCGAACGATGCGACCCAACCCTGTCACCAGAGTGTTATCTCGTTGCCATTCACGGTGTTCTCGCCCGGTCAGGGCATGTTTCTGGAACTCCTCCACCCGGTCGGTACCACCGGCGTAGAGCGGCTGTGACAGGGCTCCTGACACTCTCGTGAGAGGGTTAGGCCGTCTCGTCTCTGGGGCGTGGAGCGGCGAAAGACGCTGTTGGCTCCAGGAGAGATCCGGGGGTTAGGTGCATACGAGATTGCCGGGCGGCGCAAGGCGTGGTCTCAGGCGAGCCGTGGAGGCGTCACCTGCCGCTCTCGCCCTGCAGTCACCGGGAAAGCGGGGCAGGCGCCCACAAAACCAAAGCCGTGCGCTTCGACGCCTGCCAGCAAACTGAAGTCCCAATGGTGCATGACGCCGACCCTGCGCACGCCCGTCCATGGGCCATCCGGCGAACTCGATCGACCCGATCCCGAAAATGGTCACGAAATGAGAGGGTCCTCGGCGACGATGACGACATGACCAACATCCGAAGGAGGAACCAATGAATGCGCACCTTCGAGACGATGAAGACACCGCCGACACGCGAACTCGCCGATGTCCAGCCACGAGCGCGACTCGCGCACAACCCTGTCAAATCACACACGCACGTGCAACACAGTTGCGGATGTCTACATGTGGACACAGGGCGTCCCGATGGATGTTGACCGTGGCGTCCTCGCCAGGATCGATCTCAAGGCGCTCGCCGGTCTCAGACGGGATGAGACGTGTCGTGTCCGGGTGCCGGTGTCGGGGTCCAGGTGGTCGTGGTGCTGGTACTGCGACGTCTTCGGGTCGTCGATGGGTCAGGGTGTGTGCGGCCTAGTTTAGCTCCTATGTCAACATGGCTGGTGTTTCGGTGGTGGTTACGCGCCTCGCTATCCAATCCTCGATGATGGCGACGACCTCGCTGGAGCGGGTCACGGTGGGGACGTGGCCGGCGCCATCGATCACGTGTCGTTCGCAGTCCGGGAGGGACTGACACATCAGCACCGATGCTTCCTCGGAGACGAGGGCATCACGTGAGCCCCGGATCACCAGGGACGGGATGGTGATGGCCCCAAGGTCGACCGCCAGGCCATAGCTCCCCTCGAAGAGTCGGGCTGCGGCCTCGGGATCGGCGCGCATCAGCAGCTGCCGCCCCCACCGACGAATATGACCGACCTCGTCCTCGGGGACACAGGCATCGACGAAGGCCTTCACCGTCGCCGGGTAGTCGGACCGTGAACCCTCGACGAGCCATCCAACGCTCGCGGGCGCCACCGTGTCGACGGCATCGATCAGCACCAAGCCGGCGAACCGCTCCGGATGGTGTTCGACCGCCAAGAGGGTGACGAGACCACCCATCGACTCGCCAGCGAGGATGCACCGTTCGATATCCATGGCATCCATGATGGAGACGAGATCGTCAACCATTTGATCGGCGGTGATCGACGACGGATCAGCGACCGTTGCACCGGTTCCCCGGTGGTCGTACGAGACACATCTCCTCGTCGTACTCATCACTTCGAAGGGCTGTTGCCACAGCTCCCAGCTCCCCGTCCATCCACCATGGGCAACGAATGGCAGCCCGCCCGTGCCAAAGGACACCGTGTTGAACGTCGCACCGTTGAGGTCGTGGAACATGTGCCGTCCGCCTTTCCCGTTCTTGCGTAACTGAGTTCCACCCATGATGGAACTCAGTTACGCAAGAACGTAGTGGGTTCGGAGTGACGGTGCAGGAGACCGTCCCCGCCGTTCACGATGCGACGGTCCTGATGTTCGGCTCGACCGAGTTCTACGAGGCAGCGTTCTTCGTGATGAACGATGGCAGCGACACGATGGTCTACATCGGCTGGGCAGACCTCGTGGCCAGCGTTCAGGCCAACTCCGTGAGCGACCCGCACGACATCGTGCAACTCCCCGTCGCGGACGGCATGGTGACCGAACAGTGGAGCGGTTCCTCTGTCACGAGGCGGATCACTGACACTGTGGGTGACTTCGTGATCGAGACGCCACAAGCCCTTGCGACGGTGCGCTTCTTCGCACGGGACGACCACTACGGGATCGAGCCCATCACGACGTCACCGGACGAGATGATCGAGATCGCACGTGCTGTCTTCGAAGCACTTGCGTCCGAACATTCCGAGTAACACAGACACACGCGAGATCAACGAATCCCGAGCGGCAACGCTCCCAGCCCAAGGTGTCCGAGATCGGCACTTCCAGGATTGGTCTAGCGGGACGATGATTGTCAGGTTATCCTGACAGGCATGAAGGTGATTGAGGTCGATTCGCTGCCTACGGATCCGCTCGAAGCGTTGCGCGAGCTTGCTCGGGCTGATGCGGAGCTCGAAGCGCTGCGGCGTGAGCGGGTAGAGGCGGCGCGCAGCCAGGGCGCTACATGGGACCAGATCGGTGAGAGCCTGGGTATGTCGCGCCAGTCGGCTTGGGAGTACTACACCCGC
>DASWKM010000077.1:0-7643 GCA_036396635.1 Acidimicrobiia bacterium | reverse complement strand
GTAGGGATGTGCCGATCATGCTCAGCGTCGGCTACGCGGCGTGCCACTGGTGTCATGTCATGGCCCACGAGTCATTCGAGGACGCCAACACGGCTGCGCTAATGAACGAGCGATTCGTCAACGTCAAGGTCGACCGGGAAGAGCGCCCCGACGTCGACTCCATCTACATGGAGGCGGTGCAGGCGATGACCGGCCAAGGCGGGTGGCCGATGACCGTCTGGATCGACCACGAAGGTAGGCCGTTCTTCGCGGGGACCTATTTCCCTAGCCAACCCCGGCACGGCATGGCGAGCTTCACCCAGGTGATGGATGCTGTCTCCACCGCCTGGCATGACCGGCGTGACGACGTGGCCGACCAGGCGCGTCGTCTCGTCACCGCCATCTCACACGAGCTGTCACGCTCGGATCTGCCAGACGAGGCCGGGCTTGCCGCGGCATATCGCCAGATCGAGGCATCGTTCGACCCGGTGAACGGAGGGTTTGGTGGCGCACCCAAGTTCCCTCAGCAGCCGGTCTTGGAGCTCCTGTTGCGTGTCCGCGAGGAGAATTGGGCCACGCAGGCGTCCCGGATGCTGGTCAAGACCCTCGATGAGATGGCGGCGGGGGGCATCCACGACCAGATCGGTGGCGGATTCGCCCGCTACTCAGTCGATGACCACTGGTTGGTGCCTCATTTCGAGAAGATGCTCTACGACAACGCCCAGCTCGCACGTCTCTACCTTTGGGCAGGCGTGGAGCTCGACAGAGCCGACTTCCTCGACGTCGCCCGTACCTCTCTCGATTACATGATCCGGGACTTGCGTCATCCGGCCGGTGGTTTCTTCTCGTCCGAGGACGCCGACTCCGAGGGCGTGGAGGGGAAGTTCTACGTTTGGACGCCGGCAGAGGTCCGGGCCGTCGTTGGAGAGGGCGCCGAGGATGTCATCGGCTATTACGGCGTATCCGATGCCGGGAACTTCGAGGGAGCCAACATCCTCAACGTGGTGGGGGACATCTCGGCTCAGGTCCTCGATCGTGCGAAAGCCGCTCTGTTGGAGGCAAGGACGCAGAGAACCCGCCCCGGTCTCGACGACAAGGTGGTCACATCTTGGAATGGTCTCGCCATTCGGGCATTGGCCGAGGCCGGCGCAGCTCTCGATGATGTGGTGTACCTGAGCACGGCAGCGGACACGGCGCGATTCGTCGTCGACAACCTCTGGGTCGACGGGACCTTGATGCGCTCATGGCGAGATGGCCGCACATCGGTTTCCGGTTTTCTCGACGACCATGCGGCAATGGCGGTCGGGCTTTTCTCCCTCTACGCCGCGAGCGGTGACGAGCGATGGTTCGAGACCGCCATCGACTTGGTCCGCGGCCTCGACCGCTTCGCCCGACCGGACGGCGGCTTCTACAGCACCGCGTCGGGCACTGCCGAGCTGGTGAAGCGGCCAACCGATGTCACCGACAACCCGTTGCCCTCCGGCAACGCCATGGCCGCCGAAGCCCTGATGCTGGCAAGCCTCTACACGGGCAACGAGATGTGGCGCGAGATGGCAGAGGCCGCGATGGAGTCAGTTGCGGTGCTGATGGATCGGCACCCATCGATGGTGGGCCATCATCTGTCTGTGCTCCATTCCTCTCGGCGGACCAAAGAGCTCGCCATCGTCGGGCCGGAGTGGCGGAACCTCGCTCGCATTCACTGGGCCCGGTTCCGGCCCAACGTTGCCCTCGCCGTGTCGGCCGGTGGGATGACAGCCGTGCCTCTCCTCGACGGTCGGACCGCGACCGAAGGCGCCAAGGCATTCGTGTGTCAGGGTTTCATTTGCGACCTACCCACCGACGATCCCGTCGAATTGGCCGCTGAGCTCGGTGAGCGGCCGCGCTGGACGTGACGGAATCATCGAGTTGACGATCGGGTTGGAACTGTCATGCCCAGCCTCTCCCTCAATCACGCGGTCCTCTTCGTCGGCGACCTCGACCGGTCGGTGGACTTTTACACCCGGGTGCTCGGATTCACCGTCGCCGCCGACGAGAAGCGATTCAACGCGGCTTTCCTGAGGGCACCAGGCTCCGACAACCATCACGACCTCGGTCTGTTCCAGACCCCGGCTCAGAAGCCACCACGTGGGTCCGTTGGCCTGTACCACCTTGCCTGGGAGGTCGGGGACATCAAGGATCTGACAGCCATCCGCTCCGACCTTGAGGACGCGGGCAGCCTCACCGGGCAGTCCCACCACGGTGCCACCGTGTCCCTCTATGGGGCCGACCCCGACGGAAACGAGTTCGAGATCATGTGGATGCTCCCCAGGGATGCGTGGGGCGAGTACGAGGGCAAGGGCGTCGTACTTCCTCTCGATCTGGAAGCGGAGATCGCACGCTGGGGCTAGTGATGTGTCGCCTGGGCCCGGATCATGGCGCCTCTCATCACTTCTTCCGGGTAAGGGCCGCCGCCCGACGCCTCGTCCAGGCTGATCTCACCAGTCACGAACGATGTCGCCAATTCGGCGACTGCCACCAACTCCTCGTGCTGGGATTGGACAAAGGACCGATCGACGATATCGCCATGCCCAGGGACCACGACTCCGGGCAGGTCGGCTGTCGCCCGCATCAGGGTCAATGGCCAGGCGACCGGGTGGCTGTCACCGAAGGACGGGGGCCCACCTTCCTCCACGAGGTCGCCAAGGAACCCGACGGATGCGTCGAGAACACGTACGACGATGTCGGCGTCGGTGTGGGCCAGCCCGTGATAACTCATTTCGATGGTGCGACCGATGTCGAGCGACGCGCGCTCGGAGAAGGTCTTATTCGGCGCCCTGATCACAACCTCATCTATGAGCTGATGCGTCTCAGGCGGCAGCCATTGCTTGGCCGCGGCCTTCATCTCCTCACCCCGGACCTCCAGGGCTGTCTGGCACAGCTCATGGCCCCAGACCTCGGCCGCGTCGAAGCGAGCGTTGCCAAAGCAGTGATCCCAATGCCAATGAGTGTTGATGACCCAGCGCACCGGTAGGTCGGTGAGCCTTCGCAGCTCTTCTCTGAGCTCGTCTGCCTGACGATGTGAGGCTCGGGTGTCGACGATCAGCACACCGTCGACGCCAACGACCACACCGATGTTCAGGTCGAGAGACTCGTATCGCCGCCGATACACCCCGTCGCCGAGCTCATCGAACATGACGCCCGACGATAGGTCGATCGATCGCCCCGCCGCGCCTGCCCTGGGCGGGGACGATTTGAGCCCGTGTTTCTCGTCCAAAGTGCAAGTTGAAGTCAACTTTATGTCACCAGGTACCATCTGACCATGGAATGGCTGACAATCGGAGAACTGGCCTCACGGTCGGGTGTGGCCACATCAGCCCTGAGGTTCTATGAGACCAAGGGGCTGATCGAGTCCGAGCGCACTGACGGAAACCAACGTCGCTACCCCCGGGCAACGTTGCGTCGCGTCGCATTGATCCGAGCCGGTCAGGAGGTTGGGCTCTCCCTCGCCGAGCTGGCCAATGCGTTGGAGCGCCTCCCCCACGACAAGACCCCGACCAAGACCGACTGGGAGAGGCTGTCCAACTCGTGGCGTTCACGTCTCGACGCTCAGATCGCCGAGCTGATGGCGTTGCGAGACGAGCTGACCGACTGCATCGGGTGCGGGTGCCTCTCCCTCACGTCATGCGCGATCTTCAATCCAGGTGATGTCGCATCGGACCTGGGCACCGGGCCGCGTTACCTGCTTGGCGATAGCCGAGCCGCGGTTACGTCGGACGCCTGAAGGGCATCGGCCGAAGCGAACACATATGCGACCCAGAGGGCGTCCGCCAGAAAGAGATGGACCAGCTGCATCCAGACCGGGACCCCAAGAGCGACGTTGACCGATCCGGACACGAGCATCAGACCCACGAGTATCGGCAACGCCTTGGCTGCAGTCGGGCGTCTGCTGTGAGATCGGGTCCAAAGCCACCAGCCAATCGCCGCGGCGAGCACAGCGAGTACGGGGTGGATGACCCGCAGACGGGTCAAGAAGTGAGCCTCATCCGAGAAGTCGGCTCCAATGCCCTCGTCGGGGAAGAGGGTGTCGGCCAAAGCAGTCACAGCTCCTGAGGCGGCAAGGAGGACCAGGGCAAGGCCCCCGAGGATCACGAACCTCGCCACCCTGGGGTTGTGGCGAA
The DNA here is from genome assembly GCA_036396635.1 of Acidimicrobiia bacterium. Lineage (GTDB taxonomy): Bacteria > Actinomycetota > Acidimicrobiia > Spongiisociales > ZC4RG35 > JANQRA01. The sequence continues at coordinate 3,507 of DASWKM010000077.1, read as the reverse complement.
TGGTGACACGCCCGCCGCCGGACAACCAGAAGATGGTCAACGCCAGGGAAGCCAGTAGAAACAGGGTATTGACCAGATGGAGGGGCACCGAGATCGCTCGGGCGACCGATGTGTCCTCCGCCACCCACTCGGCAAGCACGATCATCGCCCCTATCAGGGCCTCTCCGGCGATGGCGATGGCGGAGAGCACCACACCCTTCCGGGCCGGGTGCCCCCGGACGGTGCCCCTCCAGACGAGGATGGCCAGGCTGGCCACCAGGAGGATGGCGATGAGACTGACTAGACGGTGGGAGAACTCGATGGCCCGAGCCCCCACGAGCTGGGGGACGAACTCACCGCCACATGTCGGCCAGGACCGGCCGCATCCTGCTCCGCTCCCCGTTGCGCGCACGAAAGCGCCCAAAACGATGACGCCTACGTTGAACACGAGGACCAGCCAGGCGTAACGGGTCAGCATTCGCATCGCCGCCACAGGTTAGGAACCGCTGGGGATAGCCGATCCCGTTATGCCATCATCGCATCATGAGCCGAGCAGTGATGATGGCGTGGGAAGACGGTTACTCCTTCGCCGGGGTCCTCACAGCCATCGCGGCCGCCGTGGTAACCGTGGTGATCCTGGTCACCTCCGGCATCGACGACAACATTTAGCCTCGCAACCGATGGAGATCCTCGACAACGTGGTGGCCGCCATCGGCAACACTCCAATCATCCGACTGTCCCGTCTGCATGACCCGGGAAACCTGGTGGCCAAGGTCGAGTACACCAATCCCGGGGGCTCGATCAAGGAGCGGATTGCGGTGACGATGATCGACCGGGCCGAAGCCAAAGGCCTGCTCAAACCGGGCGGGACGATCATCGAGCCGACATCGGGCAACACCGGCGTCGGCCTCGCCCTCGTGGCCGCGGTCCGGGGATATCGATTGATTTGCACAGTCCCCGACAAGGTGTCCAAGGAGAAACAGGACCTGCTCCGTGCGTACGGCGTCGAGGTGATCGAGGCGCCAACCCAATATGGGCCCGGCCATCCCCTGTCCTATTACGGCGTCGCCGACCGTCTGAGCCAGGAGATCGAAGGCTCGTTCCAACCAAATCAGTACGTCAACCAGGCAAACCCGCAGGCGCATTACGAGACGACTGGTCCGGAGATCTGGCGCCAGACCGACGGGACCATCGATGTCCTCGTCTCGGGTGTGGGGACAGGTGGAACCATCACTGGAGCCGGCCGGTACCTCAAAGAGCACAAGCCGGAGATCGAATTGGTAGGCGCCGACCCGGAAGGCTCCATCTACACCCAAGGACCGGACGGTGACGTCCATCAATACCTGGTCGAAGGTGTTGGCGAGGACTTTTACCCCGAAACGGTCGATCTCGACCTCATCGATCGCTTCATCGAGGTCAGCGACGCCGAGTCCTTCGCCATGAGCCGTCGACTTGCTCGGACCGAGGGGATTCTCACCGGTGGTTCCGGTGGAATGGCGGTGCACGCAGCCCTTCAGGTGGCCGCGGAGGACCACGATCGGCTGGTCGTCGTCATCGTTCCCGACTCGGGTCGTGGCTACCTGTCGAAGGTGTTCAACGACGACTGGATGACCGAGCATGGCTTCAATACGTGAAAGGGGCCCCCGCCGCTCAGCGGGGGCCCTTTCAATCGATCGGCCCCGACGTTTCTCCCTGGTACGTCGCCACAGATGGACAAGGTCTGCGGTAGCCAGAGCCGGGTGGTCCGAGTTTTTAGTCGCCACCTGCCCGTTGGGACGAGTGACCCTGTGGTCAGCGCCACTCAGCGCTCGGCCACCTCCAGAGTCCTAAAAGATAAATGCAAGTTCGGACCACCTCCTTTCTCTGGTGACGGAAGTCTGCCACAGATTCGGTGATGGTGAAATGGTTTTTTTGTCGGCTACAGGCGCAGGTTGCCGAAGAACTCGTCCCACCAGTCTCCCAGGGCTCCCAGACTCTCACTGAACGCCCAGAGGAAGGCGATCACCAAGACAACAGCAGCCACCAGGGTGGCCAGCGTCCGAACCCGATAGAGCTGTCTCTGGGATTGGTCCTCGACATAGGAGAGGTCGGCCAGTGACGGGGTGGGCGGAGTGATCTGAAATGGCTCTGGTGGGGTCACGAATGCTTGAGCGACTTGGGGAGACGAGACGATGGGTGGGGGCTCAGCCGGCTTCGGTCCTTGGTCGAGGCCTTCGTCGAGATACGGTGACGGATCGGGCAGATCGAACACTTCGTCGATCTCAGGTGACGGCTCCGGGTGGTCGACAGCCCGGTCGATCCTCTGGTCCGGCTGGATGCCGCGCTCGGGCGGATGCAGGGTCGCCAGGGCCTGCTCAACCGTCGGGCTGGCCTCCACCACGGGGAGGTCGACTCCGGCCTTCTCGAAGAGCAGACGCTCGTCCACTGCAAGGATGGCGGCGAGCACCGCCAGGATCTTGGGATCGTTTGGTTGAGTGGTGTCACGCTCCCACGAGCGGATGGTGCTGGTTGACCGTCCTACCAGCTCCCCTAACTTCGCCTGACTGAGACCAAGCTTGGTCCGTCGATAGCGAACGGTCCGGCCGAAGCTTCTTTCCGGCATGCCGCTTAGAGCGTATAGACGGTGCCCACGGTTCCCAAACGTCGGCGATCCTCAGTCGCACCAGCCCACGTGCGGCCGAGTCCGCTGATATCGAGGACCCCCTACCCTCCTCTGACCACCCGGGAGGCGTACGGACGCCTGGTGGGTCCCCCGGTCTTCAAAACCGGTGAGAGGTCGCAACGATCTCTGGCGGGTTCGATTCCCGTCCGCCTCCGCCATCCCATATTTTTCCTTGTTTTAAAGGGGATTTTCGGGGTCTCGTCCCCAGCTCTAGCCCGTTCCCAAGTCCGTTTCCACCACCGGGTGTCCGTCAGGTGTCCGCCGAAAGTCCGTCTCAGATCGGCGATCCATTTCAGAGTCGAGTCGCCGGTGAAGCGAGAAGTGACCGTTTTCCGCGCCGCGTGCTGCTACCACTACGAAACTCAGATCGCTCCGCTAACCACCTCGGCTGCTGTTGGCGCTAGCCAAATGCCGGCACGTCACGTTCGAGCGTGTGCCCTGGTGCGTCGTAGTCGACTCGGTGGATGCCGGCCATCTGGTGGTCGTTTCGGGCCCGCCGAACCCGGCCACCCAACCAACCCGGGCTGGGAAGCAGCGGCGTACGTGGAGCCAGCGGATCATCGAGTCGCTCAACTCTCCGCCGACCGCCGAACAGGTCCTCCGAGCCATCGCCCAACGCCGCTCACTGGAGAGGAAACTCGAACATCGGAGGCAGGGGTTCGGGCTGACCATCGGTCCCTGACCGCCGCCACGCACCGTGGCTTACAGACGTGTCCGGAAATGCCTGCGGTTTCAAGGGGTAGACGCAACACCTTTGGGAGAGTTAGGACTCTCGATGGAGGTGATGTATGGCACGGTTCACAGAGCCGGAGAAGACGTTGATCTGGGATCGGTATCGGGATGGTGATCCGATCCGGCTGATCGCC
>DASWKM010000076.1:0-8802 GCA_036396635.1 Acidimicrobiia bacterium | reverse complement strand
GTTCACCCAGCCGGGGAAGAAGCTCCTCTTCATGGGCGCCGAGCTCGGACAACGGGCAGAGTGGGCACATGAGGGCCAGCTCGACTGGTCCCTCACCGAACACGCCATGCACCAGGGGGTCTCACGGCTGATCGGCGACCTCAATCGCCTCTACCGGGACTATCCCGCCCTGCACGAGCTGGATTGTCGCCCGGAGGGCTTCGAGTGGGCGGTGGCCAACGACTCGGCGCAAAGCGTGTTGGCTCACTTTCGGCGAGCCTCCGACGGTGAGACCCTGCTCGTGGTGCACAACATGACACCGGTGCCACGTCATCGATATCGGGTTGGGGTGCCAGCACCCGGTCGCTGGATGGAGATCCTGAACACGGATGCACCGATATATGGCGGGTCGGGCCAAGGCAACCTGGGCGGCGTCGATACCGGCCCCCTTCCCGTGCCCCACGAAGGGAAACCCCAGTCGATCGACCTCACGCTGCCCCCACTCTCCACCGTCATCCTCAAGCAGCTTCCCACGGAGGCCGACGGGCCCGGCGAGGAGGAGTAGTCGCCTTCGGCCCGTGGCTCATAACTTCGGGATGGGACGCCGATAACGGTCCTGTAACGCCTAACTTGGTGCCGATTTGAGTCAAGAGGGCTATATCTGCATCCACGGCCATTGGTATCAGCCACCCCGGGAGAACCCCTTCACCGGAGTGGTAGAGGACCAGCCTTCGGCAGCCCCATTTCGCAACTGGAACGAGCGGATCACGGCCGAGTGCTACCAGCCGAACACCCGGGCGGAGATCCTGGGCGAGGACGGCGCCGTCCGCCGGCATGTGAACAACTACGAGTGGGTGAGCTCGGACTGGGGGCCGACTCTCCTGAGTTGGCTCGAGGGGAACGACCCCGAGACCTATCGGTGCATCGTCGACGCCGACCGAGCATCCATGGAGCGGTTCGACGGGCATGGCATGGCCATCGCCCACACCTATAACCACACCATCCTCCCCCTCTCCAATCGACGTGACAAGAGGACACAGATCCTGTGGGGCATCGCCGACTTCGAGCATCGGTTCGGCCGATTCCCGGAGGGCATGTGGCTGCCGGAGACAGCAGTCGACCTGGAGAGCCTCGAGCTCATGGCCGAGGCCGAGATCAGGTTCACCGTCCTCTCCCCCTATCAGGCGGCTTCTGTGCTCGAAGGCGGCGACTGGGTCGACGTCGTGGGAGGGACGATCGACACCAGGGTCCCATACACGGTGCAGTTGTCCTCCGGGCGGAGCATGAGCGTGTTCTTCTACAACGGTCCGCTCTCCCAGGAGATCGCCTTCAACGGCGTCCTCGAAGATGGTGCCATCCTCGCCAAGAGACTGATCCAGGCCCTGGGTGAGCCGGCGGACGAGCCGCTCCTGGCACACGTTGCCACCGATGGTGAGACTTACGGGCATCATCACCGCCATGGCGAGATGGCCCTTGCCAAGGCGATCGAGGACATCGAGGCCGACCAGCTTGTCCATCTCACCAACTACGCGCAATTCCTCGAGCGATACCCACCGAGACGGACCGTCCGCATCATCGAGGGGACGTCTTGGAGCTGTGCTCACGGGGTGGATCGGTGGAGGACCGATTGCGGTTGCTCTTCGGGTCGGCAACCCGGATGGAACCAGGGCTGGCGAGGTCCTCTCCGACAGGCCCTCGACTACCTGCGCGACTCTCTGATCGATGATTTCGCGACGATCGGGAGCCGGCTCTTCCACGACCCGTGGCTGGCCCGGGACGAGTACATATCCGTGGTGCTCGGTGAGTCGGGTGATGAGTTCCTCGATCGCCACTGCCAACCCGGTCTCGGCCGCGAGGAGAGGTCGCAGGCGATCGATCTGCTCGAGATCCAGCATCGAGCCATGTTGATGTACACATCGTGCGGGTGGTTCTTCGACGACGTGTCCGGGATCGAATCGGTGTTCGTGATCCGTCAGGCGGGGCGGGTGATCGATCTGACCCGGCGCGCCACCGGAAGGGACCTCGAGCCCGGCTTTCTGGAGATTCTGGACAGAGCCGTGTCCAACGCGGATGACATGACCGGGCGAGACGTCTACGAGCGCTCGGTCACCCAGTATCTGAGCTCATGGGAGAGACCCTCCATCTAGGAGTCACCCACCACTGGTGGTATGTCGCAAAATTGGTGAGGCGGTCTCTCCAGTCCTTGACCCCCCTGACTTCGTCGAAGTGCTCGCCGCAGCTCCCCGGCTGCGACTGCGCCCCTTCTTCTCGCCAGATGACGCCAATGCCTCGGAGACACCGCGCCCTCGATTCAGCGACACACCACTGGCTAACTTGCTCCGACGGTGACCAATATCGCAGTCGGAGCAATTGGCTTTTTCCTCGGCCTGGCGGGACACGACATCGCCCAGCAGGCTTTGAGCAACGAGAGCCCGTTTCACCCGCTCGTCGGCGTTTGCCCTAGGTGCGGGAACCACAGAGGCTGGGACGTTCTCAGATGCCCGCAATGTGATCGGGTCGTCGCCAGGGAGCCAGTCGTCGCCCTCGCCACCAGTGCGGCGGCTATCGGCTTCTTCGCCACCATCGGCCCGACCTGGGAGCTGATTCCCTATCTCGGCTTCCTCCTGCTGTCGACAGCGCTCATCGTCACCGATCTGGAGTCTTTCCGCATCGTCGATCGTCTCAACATCCCGGGGACGATCTTGCTGGCACTCACCCTGGGCCTTGCTTCGCTGGTCACCGGCCATCTTGACGCGATGGCGCGCGGCGTCGCCGGGGCGGTGTCCTACCTCGGCGGATCCTCGATCGTCTTCATCGCCGTCCGCGGTCGCGGTTTTGGGGCCGGGGACGTCAAGCTCGCTGCCCAACTGGGTTTGTTCACCGCCTATCTGTCATGGGGCGCTCTCGGGTGGGCCGTCATCGGCACTGCGGCCATCGGTGGCGTCGTGGCCGTGGTCATGCTCGTGGGGGGCGGGGCGGGTATGAAGGCGGAGCTTCCCTATGGGCCGCCGATGATCCTCGGTGCGTGGACCGCCATCGTGATGGTCGGGGTAGGGGCTATCCCGATCCCGTCTTAGGCTATTGCGATGCTTCGCTTCCTGACCGCCGGGGAATCTCATGGCCCCGGTCTGGTGACGATCGTCGAGGGCCTTCCCCGTGGCCTCGTCGTGACTGCCGACGGATTGTCTGCCGAGCTCACCCGCCGCCGCCATGGGTTCGGACGAGGCCAGCGGATGCGCATAGAGCAGGATGAGCTCGAGATCCTTGGGGGCGTGCGCCACGGGGTGACCTTGGGATCGCCTGTGGCGGTCCTCATTCGCAACACGGAGTGGCCGCGTTGGGACCGTGTGATGAGCTCCGAACCCTCCGAGAGCGGCGGGGAGCTCACCAGGCCGCGCCCGGGACATGCCGACCTCGCCGGGATGGTCAAGTACGACACCGACGATGCCAGGGACATCCTGGAAAGGGCATCCGCCCGGGAAACGGCGGCACGGACGGTGGCGGGGCACCTGGCCAAGACACTGCTTGGTGTGTGTGACGTCGGGGTGGTCAGCCACGTCACTCGGATCGGGCCGGTGCTCTCCAAGGCGCCCGCTCCACGGCATGAGGACAGCGCACTCATCGACTCCGACCCGGTGCGATGTCTCGATCCTCAGGCATCCCATGAGATGGTCGAGGTGATCGAGTTGGCCAAGAGGTCCAAGGACACCTTGGGAGGTGTCTTCGAGGTGGTTGCACACGGGGTGCCGGTGGGCATCGGCTCTCACGTGCATTACGACCGCCGACTGGACACGCTCCTTGCGGGGGCCCTGATGTCGATCCCGGCGATCAAAGGGGTCGAGATCGGCGACGGGTTCGAGTCCGCCGCTCGGTCTGGCTCGGAGGCGCACGACGAGATCGTGCGTGTCGGCGGTGTGGTCACCCGGGAGACGAACCGGGCCGGCGGCATCGAAGGTGGAATGAGCAACGGGCAGCCGATTCGGGTGAGGGCGGCGATGAAACCGCTGTCCACGTTGATGCAGCCGCTGCAAACGGTGGACATGAGCACCGGCGAGCCCGATCAGGCCGTGCGGGAGCGCTCCGATGTGTGTGCCGTCCCAGCCGCCTCGGTGGTTGGCGAGCAGATGATGGCCTGGGTGCTCGCCGGAGAGTTCAGTCGCAAGTTCGGCGGCGATACGGTGGAGGATCTCCTTCATGCCCTGGACCACTACCGGGCTCGCGTCGCGGAGCGCACCGCGTCTGGCGGGCTCGAAAGCGGTCGTGTCGCCCCGGTGCCGAAACGGGAGGGCTGAGGGTCCCCTCCATCACATGGCATCGATGTGGCTGATCGGGATGATGGGGTCCGGCAAGACGACAATCGGTGCCAAGACGGCCGAGGTGTTGGGTGTGCCATTCTTCGACACCGATGCGATGGTCGTGGAGATGACCGGGATGACGATCAACAAGATCTGGGCCGATCATGGTGAGAGCGGGTTTCGTCATCTGGAGAGGAGGGCGGTGAGGGCGGTGCCGGCATCGGGCTGTGTCGCTGCTGCCGGTGGCGGAGCGGTGCTCGACGAGGAAAACTGTCGGATCATCCGGTCGGCTCGATCGGTCGTCTGGCTGAGGTGTGAGCCGGGGGAGCTGGCCGGCAGGGTCGGGCATGTCGGCAGACCGTTGCTGGGTGATACCGACCCGGAGGTCGCATTGGAGACCTTGGCGGCAGGGCGTGAGGGGCTCTATGCGACGATGGCGACGCATGTGATCGATACCCAGCAGCGAGATGTTGGGGAGTCGGTGGCCGAGCTGACCGAGATATGGAACGGCTGAGCCTCGCCGGCCCGACCGAGGTGGTCATGGGGTCGGGCTTGCCCAAGGACCTGTTGCCACATCGGGATGACCGGGCCCGCGTGGCCATCCTCACACAACCTGCCCCGACACCGCTGGCCCTGGGCATCGCCTCATCTCTGCAATCGGGCGGATTGAGTTGTGAGGTCATCGGGCTGCCGGACCGTGAGGAGGCGAAAACGCTCGAGGTCGTCGCGTCGGTATACGAAGCTCTAGGGCGATTCGGACTTGGCCGTCACGACACGATCGTGGGTGTCGGAGGTGGCTCGGTGACCGATCTCGCCGGATACGTGGCAGGAACCTGGCTTCGCGGCGTCGAAGTCGTGCATGTCCCCACCACGTTGCTCGGAGCCGTGGATGCCGCCCTGGGGGGTAAGACAGGTGTGAACTTCGGGGCGAAGAACCTGGTGGGAGTCATCTGGCATCCGTCACGGGTTGTGATCGACATCGATCAGCTTGCGACGCTCCCCGGCTTTCTCACGAGGGAGGGCATGGCGGAGGCATACAAGACGGCATTGGTGGGAGACGGCGAGCTCGCCGACCTTATAAGGGCAGAGGGGCTCGAGGCTCCGCTCGAGGAGATCATCTCCAGGTCGCTCCGAGTCAAGACGACGATCGTGAACCAGGATATGAAGGAGAAGGGTGTCAGGGCCTTCCTGAACCTCGGTCACACGATCGGGCATTCCATCGAGATCGCATCGAGGCTCTCCCATGGCGAGAGCATCGGCCTGGGGATCGTTGCCGCCGCGGCGATCTCGGAGAAGCTGGTGGATTTCGAGAGTGCCGACGAGGTCAAGGCGACCATCGAGATGCTCGGGCTGCCGGTCCGGGTCGATGGCCTGGAGTTGGCACGCGTCCTCGACTTGCTCGAGCATGACAAGAAGCGAGACGCCGGCGGGCTCCGGATGGTCCTGCTCGAGGCGATCGAAAAGCCGATCCTTGCCCATGTCGACCAGGTCGACGTGGAGTTTGGCCTGGCAGCAATAGGTTTCTGAGATGGGTACCGTCCCGACGGCCCATCACTCGAGGTATTCATGATCAGCACCAACGACGTTCGACCGGGAATGGCCCTCGAGCTCGATGACGGCCTCTTCTCGATCGTGGATTATCAGCATGTCAAGCCGGGCAAGGGGAGGGCTTTCGTGCGGATGAAGCTGAAGAAACTGGAGACAGGTCAGGTGCTCGACCGCACCTTCCGAGCCGACGAGAACGTGCAGCAGGCGATCATCGATCGGAGCGATCATCAGTTCCTCTACTCGGACGACCTCGGATACCACTTCATGAACCTCAACGACTACGGCCAGATCGTCCTGACACCGCAGGATGTCGGAGAGGCCTCCGGCTATCTGGTCGAGGGGATGACCGTCTCCCTCTCGATGTTCGGGGGCACCGCGATCGGGGTCGACATGCCTGCCGCAGTGGAGCTGGAAGTCACCTATGCCGAGCCGGCGGTTAGGGGAGACACCCGAACCGGCGCGACCAAGTCGGTCACGTTGGAGACCGGCATCGAGGTCCAGGTTCCGTTGTTCGTCGCGCAGGGGGACCGTATCAAGGTGGACACGCGGAGCGGGGAGTATCTGACCCGGGCATGAGCCATGGCGGGGCGACCCTCATCATCCCGGCCCGGGTCACCACGAAGGAGCTGGCGGAGCGCATCGACCGCCCCATAGCGGAGGTGCAGGCGGTCCTGCGAGCCCAACAGGAAGATGATGCGCCTGACGGCATCCTCGGCGCCGAGCTGGCCATCGCTGCCGCCGAGGTGCTCGGTGTCGATGTGACCGTCGAGCCACGTGACCTCGCCCTCGAGCGTCTCTACGAGTACGAGACACGTGGTGAGATGGGCTCCGATGCCGGGGGCCGGGCCGGAGCCTTGGTCGATGGGGTGGTGACCAGTCTCGATGAGCTCGATGAGATGATCCAGTCCGTCTCTGAGCACTGGAGCGTCGCCCGGATGCCGGTGATCGACCGCAACATCATCCGAATAGGGCTGTTCGAGCTGAGAAGTGAGGCGATGACCCCCACCGCGGTGGTCATATCCGAGGCGGTGCGTCTGGCTCACACCTATTCGACCGAGCGCTCGGCGTCGTTCGTCAACGGGGTCCTGGCCACATTGGCCAAGACGATCAGGGACGGTTAGCGAGGGGGCATTCGGCGGGTGCGGCAGCCGCCGACCGACCGGGGTCTGTTTGGCCATGTGAGACACCCCGTGGGGCGGGGGCGACCACGTTGATCCTGTGTGATGGTGCCCGCGGATGTCTCCCGGAGAGAGCGTGGTTAGAAAAGCCGTTTGGCGGTGCGGCAGCTGCCGACCGACCGGCGCCTGTTTGGCCATGTGAGACACCTCGTGGGGCGGGGGCGGCCACGTTGATCCCCTGTGATGGTGCCCGCGGATGTCTCTTGGAGAGAGCGCGGCCAAAGTCGGTCGGCCATATAGCCGTCCGCGTGTATGCTGGCCCAACCTTTAAAGGACGGTCCGGTGAGGCCGGGAAGGAGACACGTTGCCACAGGTGATGACGGGTGATGACATGACTCGTGTCATCCGTCGCATTTCCCACGAGATCCTGGAAACCCACAGTGGTGCCGAGAACGTGCTGTTGGTCGGGATCCACACACGCGGTGTTGCCCTTGCCCATGCCATCGCCACCACGGTCGGCTCCTTCGAGGGGTATGCGGTGGCGGTGGGCGAGCTCGACATCGGCATGTACCGGGATGACCGGGACATGCGCTCCGATATCCCGGCGCGACAGACCGACATCCCGGTGAGCATCACCGGTCGGCATGTGATCATCGTCGACGACGTCCTGTACACCGGGCGAACGGTGAGGGCTGCGATGGATGCACTGTCCGATCTGGGCCGTGCCCTGACCATCGAGCTGGCGGTCCTGGTCGACCGCGGCCACCGCGAGCTGCCGATACGCGCTGACTACGTAGGGAAGAACTTCCCCACCGCTCGTGACGAGATCGTCCGCGTCCGGCTGAGGGAAACGGATGACACCGAGGGCGTGTGGATCGAGAGGATCGAGGCCGCATGAAGGGCCTCATCTCGATCGGCTCTCTGGGCCGCGATGACCTCGAGGCGCTCATCCGACGGTCTATCGAGTTTCGCAGCCGCCTGGATGCTCATGAGCCGGATGGCAACGAGCTCTCCGGCCGGGCCGTCGCCAACCTCTTCTTCGAGCCGTCGACACGGACCAGGCTCTCGTTCCACCTCGCCGCTCGACGTCTTGGAGCCATCGTCCTCACCTACGACCCGGCCACCTCTTCTTCGGCCAAAGGTGAGTCCCTACGTGACACGGTTCTGACGGTTGCAGCGGTCGGGGCGGATGTGCTGGTGGTGAGGCACTCACGAAACGGGGTGCCCGAGGAGATAGCAGGCTGGTCTGATCGTCCGGTCGTCAACGCCGGTGATGGGATCAACGAGCATCCCACCCAGGCTCTGCTCGATGCGGTGACGATCAAGAAAAGGTTTGGGCGCCTCGACGGCTTGCGGATGGCGATTGTCGGGGACATCGCCCACAGCCGGGTGGCCAACAGCCTGATGAAGGCCATGCCGACCCTCGGTGTCGACCTCATCCTCGTCGGGCCCTCCGATTGGCTGCCTACCGACACCACCGCGCCGACGACCGATGCCATCGATGACGTCCTCGCCGGCGTCGACGTCCTCTATCTGCTCAGGGTCCAGACCGAGCGCGGGGGAGAGATCACGGAACGGTTCGTCTCCGAGTTCGGGATAGATCGATCCCGGGCAGGTCGGCTACGAGGCGAGGCTGTGGTGATGCACCCGGGCCCGATTAACCGCGGCGTCGAGATCAGTGAGGATGTCGCCGATGGGCCCCGATCGCTGATCCTGGAGCAGGTGGCCAATGGCGTGCCCTCCCGTATGGCGGTGCTCGAAGCGATCCTGGTGCCGGGATGATCGTGATCAAGGGTGGCCTGGTCATGACCGCCGCAGGATGGCATCGATTGGACGTCCTCATCGGGAATGGTCGTGTCGTC
>DASWKM010000075.1:0-11778 GCA_036396635.1 Acidimicrobiia bacterium | reverse complement strand
GCCTGGATGAGATCGGCGGGAAGGCGCTTCGAGCGCATGCCGTCGAAGTAGGCCAGGGCACTCGAGTAGGCAGGAGTGGGAATACCGGCCCGAACCGCAGCGGCTACCACTCGTCGCCAGGGTCCCTCGGCGTCCTGAAGAGCCTTGGTGAAGAAGGCTGCCTCGGCGAGGTCGCCCAGGTCGGGGTTGGCGACATATGCGGAAGTGATGTCTTCGAGGAACTCGGCTCTGATGATGCAGCCTGCACGCCAGATCGACGCCAATGAGCCGAGATCGAGGTCCCATGAGTTCTCCTCCGAGGCCGAGCGAAGGAGACGGAAGCCCTGGGCGTAGGAGATGATCTTCGACGCATAGAGCGCCGCCTCGATGTCTTGGACGCCGACTCCGGAGAGCCTTTCGATCGGCGTGCCGAAGAGGTCCGCGGTCCGCGCACGCCGAGACGGGTCGGAGCTCACCATACGGGCATAGACAGCCTCAGCCACCAGTGATGTCGGCTCGGCGCTATCCATGGACGCGATGACGGTCCATTTCCCGGTGCCCTTCTGCTGGGCGGCATCCAGGATCTGGTCGATCAGCGGCTCACCGTCCCCGGTGGCGGTGAGGATGTTGGCTGTGATCTCGATCAGATATGAGCGGAGACGTCCTCGGTTCCACCCCGCGAAGACACCGCCGATCTCCGCGGGTTCCATGGCCAACCCGCGCCGCATCAGGTCGTATGCCTCGGCGATGACCTGCATGTCCCCGTACTCGATCCCGTTGTGCACCATCTTCACGTAATGCCCGGCGCCACCTGTCCCAATCCACTCACAGCAAGGGGCGCCGTCGGGGGCGACTGCGGCGATCCTTTTCAAAGTGGCTTCCACGACCGGCCAGGCATCGTGGTTGCCGCCCGGCATTATCGACGGTCCGTGCCGGGCTCCTTCCGCACCCCCGGAGACACCGATGCCCAGGTAGCGGATGCCATGCTCTCTCAAGGTCTCGTACCGGCGCGCCGTGTCGGTGTACAAGGAGTTGCCACCGTCGATGACGATGTCGCCGGTATCGAGAAGGGGGATCAGGTCATCGATGACGAGGTCGACCGGGGCCCCTGCGTTAACCATGACCAACATCACCCGAGGCATGGACAACGTCGACACCATCTCCTCCAGGGTGGTGACGCCGATCATGTCCTTGGAAGATGCTTCGCCGGCCATGAACCTGTCTGTGACCGCCGTCGTCCGGTTGTAGACCGCGACCCTCTTCCCCGAGTCGGCCAGGTTCAACGCCAAGTTCGATCCCATCACGCCGAGGCCGATGACGCCGATGTCAGACTTGTTGCTCACCGGCGGAGGCTATCTCGTGGGATCCGCTTAGCCTTGCCCACCGTGACTGAAACGTGCTTGGGCGTTGACATCGGCGGCTCGGGGATCAAGTCCGCCTTGGTCGACGTGGACAGCGGATCTCTGGAGTCGGAATACTCCCGGGTGGAAACCCCGCAGCCGGCGACCCCGGAAGCGGTCGCTGCCGAGTTGATGGAGGTCGTCAGCGGCTATGAGCACGACGGGCCGATCGGGATCGGATTCCCTTCGGTGGTGGACAGAGCGGGTGTGGTGAGGACCGCGATGAACATCGACGAGACATGGGTGGGGCGAAACGTCGTCGAGCTCTTCAGCCAGGTCGTCGGACGCGACGTGACCGTCGTCAATGATGCAGATGCCGCCGCTGTTGCCGAAGGGACATTTGGCGTCGCCGCCGGTGTCTCCGGTCTCGTCATCGTCGTGACGTTTGGCACTGGTATCGGGTCTGGGTTCCTGCTGAACGGAGTGCTTGCTCCCAATGTGGAATTGGGTGCCCTGGAGCTAGATGGTCATTCGCCTGCCGAGAGCTACTTCTCAGCCAAGGCGCGGCGCACCCACGATCTCAGCTGGGATGAATGGGGTGGGCGGGCCGACCGGTTCCTGGGGCACGTCAACCGTGTGTTCACCCCTGAGCTGATCGTGGTTGGCGGTGGTGTTGCCCGTAAGTGGGACGAATACGCCCACATGATCGACCCGGATCTGCCTGTCCTGCCAGCCGAGATGGGAAATGTTGCGGGCCTGGTCGGAGCGGCGCTGGTGGCCAACGGCCTGTCGTGTAAATAGTGTGCGCGTGTCCGAGCCAACGGCGTCATCTGGCAACGAGAAGCGCGCGTCTCGCACGGGGAGCTGCGGAGAGCACTTCGACGCAGCCAGGGTCGTCGAGGGTCGGAGAGACGCCACAAGTATCTAGGAGACGGGCCACTAAGCGATCACAAAGTCACTGAATCGGCCGGCAACCCGTCCCGGCAGCCGCACATCCAGGATTGTGCCGTCCTCGTCGTGTTTTTCCTCGATCACCTCACCGAGACGATGCGCGGCGGCGACCATCTCACCTCTTTCGTACGGGATGCTGAGCGACAGGGTGACAAGACCCTTCGACAATGCGTCGGCTATGGCGTCGAGCAGCCGTCCAAGTCCCGCCCCAGTTCGAGCGGCCACGAGAATCGCATCGGGCCAGAGGTTCTGAAGACGCCCGACCTCGATCTCGTCGAGGGCGTCGATCTTGTTGAACACGAGGATCTGTGGGACATCGGAGGCATCGATCTCGCCGAGGACTTCGGTCACCGCCTCGATCTGACCTGCCGGGTCGTCGTCGGTCCCGTCCACCAGATGGATCAAAAGGTCCGATTCGCCGGCTTCGGCGAGTGTCGAGCGGAAGGCCTCGACCAGCAGATGAGGCAGACGTCGAACGAAGCCAACGGTGTCAGCGATCACCACGTGCATTCCGTCGGGTAAGGCGAGTCTACGGACGGTGGGATCGAGGGTGGCGAAGAGCTGATCCTGGACGAGGGCGCCGGCGTCGGTCAGCGAGTTGAGCAACGTCGATTTGCCGGCATTGGTGTATCCCACGATCGCGATCTGTGGGATCTCGGTCCTCGTGCGTTGCTTGCGTTGTGTCTGACGGTGCCGCGCCGTGTCCTTGAGCTGGTGTTCCAGCTTGGAGATGCGTTGGATGACACGTCTTCGGTCCGTCTCCAGCTTGGTCTCGCCAGGGCCACGCATCGTGGTCCCCACACCGGCACGCTGTTGAGAGAGGTAGGTCCCCTTTCCCCGCAGACGAGGGAGGTTGTAGCGGAGCAGGGCGAGCTCGACCTGGATGGCACCGACCTTCGATGTGGCGTGTTGGGCGAAGATGTCGAGGATCAAGGCCTCACGGTCCACCACGTCACAGTGGAATATCGCCTGCAGGTTGCGTTGCTGGGCCGG
The DNA here is from genome assembly GCA_036396635.1 of Acidimicrobiia bacterium. GTDB lineage: Bacteria > Actinomycetota > Acidimicrobiia > Spongiisociales > ZC4RG35 > JANQRA01. The sequence continues at coordinate 8,515 of DASWKM010000075.1, read as the reverse complement.
AGTCAGGCCCTGGTCGAACACGACGACGTCGATGTCCATCGCGGTTGTGAGCGAGGCAAGCTCTTCTGCCTTGCCCGATCCGATGAAGGTGGCCGGGTCGATTTGGCCCCGTTTGACCAGCTCCCGGTCGACAGGGTCGGCTCCCGCGGTGTCGGTGAGCAGCGCAAGCTCGTCGAGTGAGCGCTCTTCGGTCAGCGTGGTCATCCCGGGCAATTGGACGCCGATCAGAAAGGCTCTCTGAACTGCGACCCCGAGGTCGGTGACCGTGGCGGTGAGACGCCTTCGAGCGCGGGGCTGGTTTTCGGAGGTCACGTGGATCGTTCAGATCGGGGCGAGCAATGATGGCGTCTTTGAGGCGGGCGATGCGGAGGATTATTCCGGCTCAGAGGTACTGGCCCTCGTCCCCGACGTGTTCGAGCTCCTCCTCGGCGATGATCTGAGACTCACGAACCGCGATCACAGGCTTGCCGGTGGGTGGCCAGATGAAACGCCACGCACCCGTCGGCACGGCCCAAAACCGTTGCCCGGTCTGGACGTCGAGGAGGGCGAGGGCGTCGTTGCCGTCCTTGGTGCCGATCGGTACGAGCAGACCCGAGCGCGTCGTGGTGTCCTCTGGCGCCTGGCCCACTCGCCAACCGCCCATCACCTTGTATCCATTGTCCGAGAGAATCGGAAGATCGGTCTCGATCACACCCCAATTGTCGCAGGAACCCCCCTCAAACGCATACCCCATCACCACGACCTGAGGTTGCCTGACCTGGGTAGAGGCCGCCCTACCTCAGGTTGCGTGCGGGAATAAGGTTGCGGGCATGGACTCCAAACCCAGATTCTCCGAAGCTCTCGAGTACCACGAGAAGCCGCGTCCCGGCAAACTGGAGATCCGGGCGACCAAGCCCACGGCCACCCAGGCCGACCTGAGCCTCGCCTACACGCCGGGCGTGGCGGAGCCATGTCTGGTCATTGCGGACGACCCGGACGCCGCATTCCGCTACACCAACCGCGGCAACCTGGTCGCCGTCGTCTCGAACGGCACGGCGGTGCTCGGCCTGGGGAACATCGGCCCTTTGGCCAGCAAGCCGGTGATGGAGGGCAAGGCAGTCCTCTTCAAACGGTTCGCGGACATCGATGTCTTCGACCTCGAGATCGACGCCGAGGATCCCGATGACGTCATCAAGTTCTGTGAGTTGCTGGCCCCCACGGTGGGGGGGATCAATCTCGAGGACATCAAGTCCCCGGAGTGTTTTTACATCGAGTCGACGCTCAGGGAGCGTCTCGATATCCCTGTGTTTCACGATGACCAGCACGGCACAGCCATCATCGGCGGCGCCGCTTTCCTCAATGCGATCAAGCTCACCGGCCGTGACATCGCAAAGACCCGGGTCGTGGTTGCGGGGGCCGGTGCGGCCGGCATCGCCTGCTCCCGATTCTTCATCCAGCTCGGGGTCGATCCGGCCAATCTCATGATGACCGATCAGGCCGGTGTCATCCACACCGGGCGCGAGGGCCTCAGCTCGGTCAAACGCGAGTTTGCGGTCGAGACGGACGCCAGGACCCTCGAAGACGCCATGGTTGGCGCCGACTTCTTCCTCGGAGTGGCGGTGGCCGGGGTCGTCTCCAAGGAGATGATCCGTTCGATGGCCAAGAACCCGATCGTCTTTGCCCTCGCCAACCCCGACCCCGAGATCAGCTATCCGGACGCCAAGGCGGCGAGGGACGACGTGATCATTGCGACGGGCCGCTCCGACTATCCCAACCAGGTGAACAACGTCCTCGGGTTCCCTTTCATCTTCCGTGGCGCCCTCGACGTCAAAGCGCGCGGCGTGTCCGAGAAGATGAAAGTGGCCGCGACGTACGCCCTGGCTGAGCTCGCCCGCGAGCCGGTCCCGGAGTCGGTCCTCAGGGCATACGACCTCGATGCGCTTGCTTTCGGCCCCGATTATCTGATACCGAAGCCGTTCGACCCGAGAGTGCTGTTGACGGTGGCACCGGCAGTGGCGAGAGCGGCCGTGGAAGAGGGCCTGGCGCGTGCTCCCATCGATGACTGGGACGCTTACAGGACGGAGCTGCAAACCCGATTTCGCGCCTCCTATCTCCTGATCAACGCCATCACCACTAAAGCCATGGCGTATCCCAAGCGGGTTGCCTACCCACATGCGAATGACTTGCGCATCATCCGGGCGGCACGACGCGTCAAGGACGAGGGGATCGGGAGCCCCATCCTTCTTGGCCCTTCCGATGAGATCACCCGGCTGGCCGAAGGTGCCGGCCTCTCACTCGAGGGCATGGAGGTGATCGACCCGGCCAATCCCGGATCGGACCGAGCCCGTTATGCGACGGTCCTCGAGGAGCTTCGCCGTGAGCGAGGCATGTCGCTATACGAGGCGGAGCGACAGGTCTCCGACCCGAACATGTACGCATGTCTCATGGTCAGAGAGGGGGCGGCCGACGCCGTCCTCGGTGGGTTGACCACGCATTACCCCGAGACGATCCGACCGGCCTTGCAGGTGTTGAATGTCGAGCCGGACCGATCGATCGTGTCGTCGGTCTACATAGTGGTCGTGGGCGGCCGTCCGTACTTCTTCACCGATTGCGCCGTCAACATCGAGCCGACGGCAGCACAGCTCGCCGAGATCGCAGCCGCGGCGGCAAAGACGGTTCAGGAGGACTTCGACCGCGAGCCGCGGGTTGCTTTCATCAGCTATTCCGACTTCGGATCCGCCGGTGGGGACGAGCCGGCGCGGGTGCGGGAAGCGGTCGAGCTGTTCCGGCGGGCACGGCCCGACATCCCTGTCGACGGGGAGATGCAGGCGGACTCAGCAGTCGTGCCCGAGTTGATGGCCTCTCGCCGGCCGGGCGGCACCCTGGGAACCTCGGCCAACGTCTTGGTCTTCCCCAACCTGACCGCGGCGAATGCCTCATACAAACTGCTCAACCGGCTGGGGGGCGCCGATGTGATCGGCCCGATCCTCAGTGGGTTGTCCAAGACGGTCCATGTCCTGCAACGCGACGCCTCGGTGCCCGACGTAGTCAACATGACCGCCATCGCCGTGGCCGAGGCCAACCGGCGGGAGAGAACTCGTTCCTAATACTCTGGAGCTCATATGTGAGCTCTAGAGCGCACAGAGTGCGCCGCGGTAAGCGCCGGCTCAGCGGTCCTTCCAGTACTCCTCGTAGTGGACGTCGCCTCGCTCTTTGCGGTGGTCGATGGTGAACCCCCGCTCGTGGAGGATCTGACACACACCGAGGGTCTCCGGGAACTCCATGGTCCCTGCATCCACGTCCCTGACTGGCAGGCCGATCATGGAAGGGTTCCCACACAAGAAGACATGGGTGTTGGACGGATCGAGTGGAGAGCCCAGCTCCTCCTCGAGACGGCCAGACGTGATCATGTTCTGGATATAGACCTTGTTTCCCTCGTTCTCCGGCTCACGGGTAGTGAGCGTCACGTATCTGTAATCCGAGTATCGGTCCTCGATCACCGCGTGTTGCTCGGTGTAGGCCAGGTCCCGGCGATAACGGACACACACCACGGAGATGATCCTCCCCAGGTGGCCGTTGCGTAGGAGCTCGGCAGTCATCGCGTTTTGGGGAGCCTCACCGGTCCCGGTGCTCAGGAAGACGACATTGTCCGTGGGTTGTACGCCGTCGAGTGTGTAGCGACCGGTGAACTTGCGACTCATGAAGATGCGGTCGCCGACGCCCTTGGTGAACATCCGCGGAGTCAGCGCCGGTATCTCCACTTCGCCCGGCCTCACCTGGACGACATAGAACTCCACGTCATCGGGGTGTGGCTCGACCAGTTCCCCGGCCTCATCGATGATCGAGCTCGAGACAGAGTAGGAGCGGCGGGCCATCTTGTCCCGTTGCCCTTCGTCGCCCACGAAATCCTCGGCTGCCTCATCGGCTCGGGACTCCCAATAGCCCAGACCCAGCGTCGTGTACTGGCCCGGCTTGAACGGCTCGATGGGCTCGTCGGGGCGGACCCGCATCACCCAGAGCTCGGGATTGTGTGCCCTTATCCATGTGATCGTGGCGTTGTAGTTGTCTTCTCTGAGCTTCTCGTCGCGATCGTCCGGAGACTCCACCATGTAGTGGATGAAGAGATTGGAGATGACATCCGAGGCCGTCTCGATCGTTGTCTCCCCCCAGTTCGACCGACGTCGCACCGAGACGGTGTTGGACAACACGTAGACGTGGGTCACCCCCTCGTCGGCGTCCCAGAGATGCCGAGCGAGGATCTCAACGAGCGTGTCACCTCGAGGCGATGTGGGAAACGAGACCCCGTCCTGGCCGGTGAGGGACCGATCGAGGTCGAAGATCGCCACGTCTCCCAAGGCAGTGGCAGTCACCTTGATCTTCTGGCCCATCGTCCGGTGAAGTTAGCGACGGGAACAGCGCGTTGCTCAACCAGGTTGACACCGACATGGAACAGTCTGTCAAAGCAGCGATGGATCGTGGTGGCATCGCCGACATCACAACGATCGGACGGAAATCCGGCATACCGAGACGCGTCGAGATCTACTTCCACCAATTCGACGGTTCCTATTACCTGACTGGCCGGCCGGGGCGCAAACGCGACTGGGAGGCCAACATCACTGCCAATCGCGAGTTCACCCTCCATCTCAAGAGGAGTGTCACCGCCGACGTGGCCGTTGTCGGAGAACCTGAAAGCGATGAGGCAGAGAGGGCCCGAGTGCTGCGCCGGGCCCTCATCGAGAGTTGGGGGTCTGATCCTGACCGGGTGGAGGCCAGCCTTCACAAGTGGCTGGAGGGAGCGCCATTCATCAGGTTTCGACCCGCCTAGTGGTATGTCCTAGCCGACCTTCTCGCCAACGTCCCTCATCCCCAAGCCGATGAGGATGAACAGGATCCCCATGAGCATGGCCATCCCGGCGACGCCGAAGGCGACGACCGATGTGAACAGAGAAGACTGCAAGAATGCAGCGCTCTGGGCGACGGCCCGCAACGGGTCCTCACGGTCCAACTCGGCGTAATACTTGCCACCTGTGGAGTCGAGAGCATGCTTCTCGATCACGGTGGCCTCGCAGTATGCGCTCACCGGTCCGTTCACATCATCACCAGCCAGGCAGTCGGCGTCATCTGCAACGACGATCTGTTGGTCTGCCAACGTGGTGCTCACCAGGAACCAGGTGGCCCCACCGGCGAGGATCAAAACTATCCCGATGACGATCGAGGCGATATATGCCGTTCGTCTCATCACAACCTTTCGTTCGGACTGGGGTAACTCTACGACCTGGAGAGGGAGCGTTGAACTGAAGAAGGTCCCGATCAAAAGGGCCATTTGGAACGTCCTCGGCGAGCTGTTGTCGGTCCAGGCTGGCGTGACCGCCTGTCTCGTGCAGGTGCGTGCAATCTCGAGCTCGACGCGCCACGACCGCAATCGAGCGATTTGGCCTTTGGCGGAGCGGACGGGAATCGACCCGCCAGAGGCTGTTCAGCCTCTCACCGGTTTTGAAGACCCACCGTCGTCCTCCCCTACAGGCGGGTATCCCGGGCGGAGTGGTCGCTGAGCGGGTGGCTGGTCACTTGGTCCAGAGCCAGTTCTGAGTGATATTGCAGCCACTCGGCAACCGCAGACCGCCCCGCCAGCCGACGCAGACGTGGTCCAGGCCACTGGCCCGCGAGAGGAGACGTGCCTCAGGCCCGCGGAGACCTTCTCAGCCAGGCACTCAGCGGCCGATGGCCTGGCCGGCTCGCAGCAGGTGAGAACTCGATGAACATGTCGGTCCCAGGGGGTGGGCGAGTTGGGCGGCACGATTTCGGGACGCCGCTCCTCCCACCCCCCGGGTGGGAGGAGCTCGCGGCTCAGTGGGCGATGGATGCGTCGTCGGCCTGGAAGCACACGCCGACGGGTGAGTTGACCGTGTATGCCTGGAAGTCGAGGTTCGACGATCCGGGCGCGACCGGCGTGTAGACCGCGGTCACCTGTTGCCACGACGAGGTCAGCGTCATCGACTTCGAGACCGATCCCTGCAGCACGCCGCCCGCGTACTCGCGCATGCGCAGCTTGAACGTGAGCCCGGGGGTGTCCGAGCGGGCCCAGATGCTCGCGGTGTAGGCACCGGCCTGCGTGAAGCTCACCCAGCTCGGCTTGTCGTCGACCCCGCAGTTTCCACCGGCCACGGTGTTGGAGGCCTCCACGGCCCAACCGCCCGAGTGTCCGCCCGCGACCCGGCTCAGCGTGTTGGCCGACGCGTTGCCGTTCCAACCGGACGTGTCCACCTCGAACCCCGGGTTCCCGATCAGTTCGCTGGACGGTTCGACCACGGTCCAGCTCCGCTCCGCCGGGCTCGCGTCGACGTTGAAGGAGCCGTCGGTGGCGGCAACCAGGAAGGTGTGCGTGCCGGCGGTCAGGTTTTCGTAGCTCACCGGTGATGTGCACGGTGCGAAGGCGGCGCCGTCGAGGCGGCACTGGAACGTTGACGTCTCGCTGGCCGAGAAGCTGAAGGTGGCCGACGTGTCGACCACGGAGCCCGACGGGCCAGAGTCGATGAACGTGTCAGGCGGGGTCGTGTCCGGCGAGGGGCCGAGGTCGAGTGGGGCGAAGCCGATCCCGGCGTGATCCTCGCCTCCGAATCGGGTGCCGTCGCTGCCCACCCAGAGGCCGCGCGACGTGGCGTACAGGACCGTGATGCCGTTGTTGCGGGAATGGGTGGGATTCCAGGCGAGAGCCTTGCCGGTCACCGGATCGATGGCGCCGATGCCCGGGCGCTCGACTGCGCCGAGGCCGGCTGAGTCGCTGCCGTAGGGGTTGTCCAGCCAGCGTTGATGGCCGCCGACGTACACAGCCGATCCGGTGACGGCCACGCTCCAGAGGGTGTCGCCGCCAGTCCAGTTGATCCAGGTGGGCTGAGCCGTGCTGCTGACGTTCGAGGTTTCGAACCGGGCCGCAGCATCACACACCCCGCTGGTACCGGTCGGCCCTCCGGTGGCGACGATCACGAAGTAGGTGCCATCGGGAGAGAAGTCCACGTCTCGCGCACTTATCAGCCACTTGCTCGCCGCGCAGTTCACGTCGAACCGGGGGGCGTGCCAGGTGCTGAGCGTCGCGGCCGAGCCGAGGTTCAGCATGAAGGCTCGTTTACGGCTCTGGCCATTCACCGTGGCGAAGTTTCCCGTTGCCACCAACCGGGTGCCGTCCGGGGAGACGGCGATGTGCTTGATCCTGGTCTCCTCGGCCGGGTCGACCACCCCGGCGACCGTGATGTTGATCGAGCCGGTGTCTGCGCCAGTCGTCGGGTCCAGGGCCATCAGATGCTTAGAGAAGTTCCCCGCCGCGATGACAGAGCCGTTGGCGAGCTCGATGTCGGACACCGTTCGCATGCCCGTAGGCGCAAAGGTCGGGTCGATCCGGTTGTTGACCAAGTCGTACTTGAGGATCCCCCGGCGGGTGATTCCGCTGACCTTCGAGAAGGCGCCTGCGATGTAGAGCGCGGTCCCATCGGCGGTTGCCTCGATCGCGGTGACCATCCCATTGAACGACAGGTCGAGCGGTGACACCACCCCTGTCTCGCTGTCGAAGGCAACGAAGTTCTGTCTGGTGTACGTGGTCGTCTTGGCCGGGTCCTGCACCTGATTGAAGCGGCCACCGGCATACATGGTGCGACCGACCTGCGCGTAGCCGTGCACGCTCTGTGACGGGGCGTCGAAGAGGATGTGCGGGGTGGCGTCCCCCGGGTTTTCCGACACCACTGCAGGATGAGCCAGCGAGGCCTGCGCCGGCAGCGTGCTAGCAACGGCCAGCGCGACCGAGCAGAGTGCGCAGGCCGCCACCTTGTTGAAGATCCTCACTTGGTGCCTCCCCAGGACTGCGTCGTTCCGTTGTAGCCGAGAATAAACACATGGCGGCCGATCCCGCCACTCTTCGTGACCGATTTCGCAGCCGATGCCAACTCAGCCTGACGAGCAAGCGCACTCCACCACGTCAGAGTTTGGCGGAGGCGGACGGGAATCGAACCCGCCAGAGACTGTTCAGCCTCTCACCGGTTTTGAAGACCGGGCGGCCACTCTTTCGCTGTTGCTCTGCGTCTCACGGTATCTCGCGAAACCCCTGGTAGAAGGCGGTTTATTGCCTTCGAGGCGCGGTTCTCATTTCGCACCGTTTTCCACTATTTCTCATTCTCAGACGGACACCTGACGGACACCTCACGACTCGATTCGACGCTGGTATCGCGTCATGTCGGCCGTGGAGTTGACCCGCGGCGGTATAACCTTGAGGTAAGGCTTTCCAGCTGTGATGTCTCCCGAGAGAGATGGGCCTGTGATGTCGATCGCCCGGTCTATACCGGCACGTCGTGTGACGAGGTTGCCGTTGAATGGGGTTGTCAACTGGACGTGAGAGTCCTGGAGGTCATTGATGGTCCCGCTGATGCTCGTGGCCAAGCGCGCAGTTCGAGGCTCTTTGATGCTGAAGTTTTGACCAGTCAGCTTGCGAACAAGCACATGCGTGAGTCCGGGATCACATCCGTGTGTGAGGTTGAAGAGTTCCTAGGTC
>DASWKM010000074.1:0-6209 GCA_036396635.1 Acidimicrobiia bacterium | reverse complement strand
GCCCGACAGGAAGGCTCATGGTTTGGGGTCTTCCCTCGCTGGAACCTGGTTCCCCAGATCGTGGCCTTTGTGATCTTCATGATTGCGATCGTGGCAGAGACCAATCGGGCCCCGTTCGATCTCGTCGAGGCGGAGCAGGAGCTAGTCGGGGGGTTTCACACCGAGTACTCCGGGATGCGATTCGCCATGTTCTTCCTGGCCGAATACGTGAACATCTTCTCGATGTCGGCGATCGCCGCCACTCTCTTCCTCGGTGGGTGGAACGGCCCCACCTGGGAAGGGACGTTGCCGGCGTTCATCTCGGCGGTCCTTCCGACGATCTGGTTCCTGATCAAGACCTATGCGATCGTCTTCGTGTTCTTCTGGTTGCGGGCAACGCTCCCCCGCCTCCGGTACGACCAGCTGATGACTCTCGGCTGGAAACGGCTGATCCCGGCAGCCTTGACCTGGATCATCTTCTCCAGCGTCGCCATCGGTGTCCGTCAGTTCGGGCTGCCCTGGGGTTAGCGAGATGGGTCAGATCACAGAGTTTCTCAAGGGATTGCGCGTGACCGGCGGCACGATGGTGCGGACCATCACCGGCAGGGAGATGGTCACGACGGAGTACCCGAAGGAGATGCGTCCGAAGCCGCAACGGTTCCATGGGCGCCATGTCCTCAACCGGTACCCCGACGGCATGGAGAAATGCATCGGCTGCGAGCTCTGCGCTGGAGCCTGCCCCGCCGACTGCATCTATGTCCGTGGCATGGACAATGACCCGGATGCCCCCACCTCCCCAGGTGAGCGATTCGGCTACGTGTACGAGATCAACATGCTCCGTTGCATCTTCTGTGGTCTCTGTGTCGAGGCCTGCCCCACCGAGGCGATAACCATGACCCATCTCTTCGAGATGTCCACCACCAACCGCGAGGACGCCATCTACACCAGAGACGAGTTGCTCATGGACCGTCGGGGTCGTGTCCCTCACATGTTCCCCGATGACGCGCTGGCAGATCACTCCGAGTTGCTGACCGCAGACGGATGGATCCGGGCGACGGCATCCGCCGGCAAGGCAGCGTACGAGGGCGTCCAGATGTGGCAGGGCACACCCGGGCCGGCCTCGTGGGACCCCGAGCCTTCTCAAGCCGAGAGCGACGTCCGTTCGGAGCCGCCCGATGGTTGAGGCGCTGGCGTTCGTGCTGATGGGTTTGGTGGCTCTCGCCGGAGCCGTCACCGTCGTGGTCTCACGCAACCCGATCCACTCGGCGATGGGTCTCCTGGGAACACTCGTCTCGGTCGCGGTCCTGTACGTCGTCCAGCTCGCCCATCTCGTCGCCGCCGTCCAGGTGATCGTCTACGCAGGGGCGGTGCTCACGCTCTTCCTCTTCGTGATCATGCTGATCGGGGTCGACACATCCGAGACCAGGGACGAGAAGCTGCCCTACCAGCGATGGGTGGTGGGCGGGCTCGCCGTCGTCATTGTCGTGTTCGCTGCCGGTTTGACCCTGTTAGGGGACTTCGAATGGGTGCCCGCCGCCTCGACCACCTCCCCGGAGGCGACCAACGGCACCGTGCAGGCCATAGCTGTGCCTTTGTTCACCGACTGGGTGCTTGCGTTCGAGGCAACCGCTTTGCTGCTGACCATCGCCGCCGTCGGAGCCATCGCGCTGGCTCACTACCGACGAAGGGAGGCCTGATGGTTGACGCCGGCTGGTACATGGCCCTCGCCGGGGCGTTGTTCCTCATCGGTGCGCTGGGCCTGCTGTTGCGTCGCAACGCCCTGGTGATGTTCATGTGCATCGAGCTGATGCTCAATGCGGTCAACCTGACGCTGATCTCTGCCGGGCGAGCGCTGAACGATCTCAACGGGCAGGTGGCGGTGTTCTTCATCCTGGTCGTGGCCGCGGCGGAGGTGGTGGTCGGGTTGGCCATCATCGTGTCCATCTTCCGTCTCCGCACCACGGCCAGCGTGGACGAGCTGAGTGAGCTGAGAGGATGAACCGCGTTCCTAAAGCTCTACGCGTCATATGTGAGCATTTGGCCGCAAGGAACGAGAAGGGTCGACGATGAGCGCTCCCTGGCTGATAATCGCCCTCCCCCTGGCGGGAGCGGTCGGGCTCCATTTCTTCGGGCGTTTCCTCAAGGACCCACTCCTCGGTTGGCTGGCGAGCGCCACCGTCGGCGGTTCGTTTGTCGTCGCCACCGCTGCCGCCGTCCCCTTCCTCCAGGGGGGTGACCACGGCGAGACGATCCTCCTGTGGGAATGGATGCCCGCCATCGGGGCCAACCTCGAGATCCTCTGGGATCCGTTGTCGGCGGCGATGACACTGATAGTCACCGGTGTCGGCACCCTGATCCACGTCTTTGCCATCGGCTACATGCACGGCGACGAGCGGGTTCACCGATTCTTCACCAACCTCAATCTCTTCGCCGCGTCCATGCTCACCCTGGTCCTCGCTGGCAACTACGCCATGCTGTTTCTCGGTTGGGAGCTCGTCGGTCTGTGCTCGTACCTCTTGATCGGGTTCTGGTTCACCCGGCGCGCGGCCGCCGCGGCGGCCAAGAAGGCGTTTGTGGTCAACAGGATCGGGGACTTCGGGTTCATGGTCGGCCTCATGCTGGTGTTCACCACATTTGGCACCCTCTCCTACACGGGCATTTTCGAACGGGCCGGTGATGAGCTGACCGCAGGGTTGGCCACCGTCATCGGGATCCTCTTCCTGATCGGGGCGGCCGGTAAGTCCGCCCAGATCCCGCTCTACGTGTGGCTCCCCGACGCCATGGAAGGCCCCACTCCCGTCTCTGCGCTGATCCACGCCGCCACCATGGTCACGGCAGGCGTCTACCTCATCGCCAGGTCCGCGGCCATCTACGAGCTGTCGACAACCGCTCAGATCACGGTGGCCACGGTCGGTGCCCTGACCGCCCTCCTGGCCGCAACCATCGCGATGGCCCAGCGCGACATCAAGAGGGTCCTCGCCTATTCCACGGTGTCCCAGCTCGGCTACATGTTTCTCGCCGTCGGCACCACCGCATACGTCGCCGGGATCTTCCACCTCATGACCCATGCGTTCTTCAAGGCGCTGCTATTTCTCGGGGCGGGGTCGGTGATCCACGCCATGGGCGACGAGCAGGACATGCACAGGATGGGAGGCTTGCTCAAGAGGATGCCGGTGACAGCGATCACCATGGGCATCGCCACTCTCGCCATCGCAGGCATCCCGCCCCTCGCCGGGTTCTGGTCGAAGGACGAGATCCTGGCCTCCGCATTCGAACGAGGCGGCTGGTTCTCGGCGCTGTGGGTCATCGGGTTGGTCACGGCACTGCTCACCGCGTTCTACATGACCCGTCAGTGGGTGATGGTCTTCCTAGGTAAACCACGATGGGTCGAAGGTGCCCAGCCCCACGAGTCGCCGATGGTGATGACCGTCCCCTTGATCGTCCTCGCCGCCCTCACCGTGGTCGGCGGTCTCATCAACACCCCGTGGCGAGCCGGGCTGGAGAGGTTCCTGGAGCCTGCCTTCGAGCTGATCACCCTGCAGCACCCACCGGAGGGGTTCTGGATGTTCGCCCTTCTCGCCGGTCTCTCGGTGGCTGCGGGTGTTGCCGGCGCCGGCGCGGCATTCGTGACGTACCGGCAGTCACAGGATGCTTGGGTGGGGTTCGAGCAACGCTTCCAACCCTTGTGGGGCTCGTGGGAGGAGGCGTATCGGGTCGATGACATGTACGGGACGGTGCTGGTGGCGCCGGGCAAGCGGGTAGCGGAGGTGGCAGCCTTCAACGTCGACCTCCCCCTGATCGACGGGGCGGTCAACGGGGTGGCCCGTGTCGTTCGAGACGTGGGCGACTGGGCCCGTCCCCTGCAAACCGGCTTCGTCCGCAACTATGGCGCCCTCCTGCTGGCGGGCACCGTCACCGTCGTGATCTGGCTGGTGAGTGGCTCATGACCTCCGGAAACGAACCTGAGGTTCTGGCGGCCACACATGGCCGCGATCCGCTGGTCAACGGCCACGACCTCCGTTCCAGGGGGCCCTCATGCTGACCTGGCTCGTCCTCCTCCCGGTCGCCGCGGCCGCGGTGATGGCTTTCGTTCCCCGTCGCCGAACCGAGGCCCACCTCCCTCTGGGCATCGCCCTCTCCATCCTCCCCCTGGCCCTGGCCGGCTATCTCTTCTACGTCTTCGAGCCAATCGCCGGGTACCAATTCATCGAATTCCATGCTTGGTACGCCCCCTGGGGGATCTCATGGAATCTCGGCGTCGACGGCATCTCGATGCCCATGGTGGTGCTCACCACCCTCCTCGTGCCGATCGCTCTCGCCGCCTCGACATCGATCACAAAGCGGACCAAGGAGTTCGTGGTCAACATCCTTCTCCTCGAAGCGGGGATGATCGGCGTGTTCCTGTCTTTGGACCTCTTTCTCTTCTTCGTCTTCTTCGAGGTGATCCTCATCCCCATGTATTTCATCATCGGGATCTGGGGCAGCGAGCGCCGGGTCTATGCGGCCATGAAGTTCTTCATCTACACAGCATTCGGGTCGGCGCTGATGTTGGCGGGGATCATCGCCCTCGCCGTCACCCATGCTGACCAGTTCGGAACAGCGTCATTTGCGCTTGCCGAACTGATGGGCCTCGAGTTGGGCACCGGGGCGGAACGATGGCTCTTCGCCGCATTCGCCCTCGCCTTCGCCATCAAGGTGCCGCTGTTCCCGCTTCACACCTGGCTCCCCGACGCCCACACTGAGGCGCCGACGGCCGGGTCGGTCCTCCTCGCCGGTGTGCTGCTGAAGCTGGGCACGTATGGCCTACTCCGGTTCAACCTCGCCTTGTTCCCGGAGGCGTCGGTGGATGCGATCTGGATCATGGGAGTCCTCGCCGTGATCGGGATCATCTACGGCGCGGTCGTGGCCATCGTCCAACCCGACCTGAAAAAGCTCGTTGCCTACTCATCGGTGAGCCACCTCGGCTTCATAGTCCTCGGCACCTTCGCCCTCACCTCGGGCGGCCTGCAAGGGGCAGTGGTCCAGAACGTCAATCACGGGCTCACGACGGGCGCCCTCTTTCTCCTGGTGGGGATGATCTACGAACGCAGGCACACCAAGCAGATCTCCGAGTTCGGCGGCCTGCGCAAGGTGATGCCCATATACGCCGGCTTTTTTCTCTTCATGATCTTCGCCTCCATCGGCCTGCCCGGCCTGAACGGGTTCGTCGGCGAGTTCCTGGTCCTGATCGGTAGCTTCACCAGCCTTCCCGTCCTCGCCATCATCGCTGCGGCCGGCGTCATCCTCGCCGCGATCTATCTGCTCTGGGCATATGAGCGCGTGTTCACCGGAGTTCCCGAGAGAGAGGAGAACAAGATGCTCTCCGATCTGTCGGTGAGGGAGGTCTCCTTGCTCGCTCCAATCGCTGCCCTGGTCCTGGTGATCGGCCTCTATCCCAGCGTCTTGTTGGACAAGATCGCCCCGTCGACAGAGGCTGTCCTCGATCACATCGAGGCGAGCACCGATTACCAGGTCGCTGAGCCAGGTCGGCTTGGCGATGTCTTCGTGGTGGGTGACGAGGGATGATCGACACACCGGCCATCAGTTGGATCGCCATCCTCCCCGACGTGATGCTGGCGGCGGGGGCAGCCCTGGTCCTCCTGGTCGAGGTGCAGTGGAAGCCCCATGTCAGCGTGCTGGGGACGATCACCGCGGGTGCAGTGGTCTTTGCCGCCGCATTCACCGTGGTGCAATGGTCCGAGGTCGGGGACGCCGTCAGCGCCAACCTGCCCGAGGGGCTTATCGTCTTCTCAGGTCTGGTCGTGATGGACGGATTCGCCGTGTTTGGCCGGCTCGCCCTCCTGGCGGTGACTGCGGTCGGGCTCCTTGCCGGCTGGCGGTACATCGAAGGGCTGGGCCGTCGCGGGGCAGAGGCCATCGCACTGGTCCTCCTGGCGACGACGGGGTTCTCGATCATGGTTGCCTCCAACAACCTGGTGATGATGTTCCTCGGGCTCGAGGTGGGCTCGATCGCCCTCTATGTGCTCGCCGGTATGTCACGGGAGAGGGCACGCTCGGACGAGGCGGCGATCAAGTACTTCCTGCTCGGGTCGTTCGCTTCTGCGATCTTCGTCTACGGAGTCGCCCTGCTCTACGCCGGCACCGGACAGTTCGAGATTCTGGCCATGCGCCGGTTCCTGAGCCTGAACATCGTCCTCTCTCCTGCGGTGATCTTGATCGGGCTCGGCCTG
>DASWKM010000073.1:0-4253 GCA_036396635.1 Acidimicrobiia bacterium | reverse complement strand
CCAGAATCCACCAACCGATCCTGTACCCGACTGACCGGGTGCGAACCGCCTCACTCACCATGATTTGCCATCTCCTTTCGGGCTCCTTCTCTCAGATTGCATGATTCCAGTCGTGGCCGAGCCCCGCGAAGTTCCCCCACAGGCTCAAATCATCTTGAAAACCTTCTCGGTGATCACGGCGAGATCGGTTCATCCCGCGCCACCTCCACCACACCTTTATCGCCGTCGACTGTGACCCGCTGTCCGTCTTTGAGGGTGTTGGTGGCGTTGCCGGTGCCGACGACCGCCGGGATCCGGTACTCCCGGGCGATGATCGCCGGATGAGAGAGAATCCCGCCGCTGTCGGTGACCAGGGCTCCCATGCTGGGGAACACCACCGACCAGGCCGGCGAGGTCACCGGGCACACCACCACGTCGCCTCCTCGGATATTGGCGAAATGGTGCTCGTCCATCACCACCCGCACCATGCCGGTGTATCGACCGGCCGATGCCGGAACGCCGGCCACCACGCTCCCGTCCTGGGCACCCGGTGGTTCCCCGAACAATTGGGTAAGCCCCCACAGAACCCCCTGGTTGACGAGGCGAGCAGGGGGTGGCAGCAGGTCGAAGGGAGGCTCACTGGGGGGCGGATCTCCGTACGCGTACGGTCCGGGATGGGCCATGGCCCAGGCCCGCTTGCCCTTGGCCACCCGGGTTGTCTCCCGGCAGTCGGCTCCATCGAGCAGCGCGGAGCGGGCATCCTGCGCCTCGAGGTAGAACACGTCGTCGACAGCGGCGAGCTGGCCCCGGTCGACGAGTCGCCGTCCCATCTCCAGGGCCACATAGCGGAGAAGAGCCGCCTGGACGCTGAACGTCCACCACACCCGGTCCTCCAGGGCCGGATACGCCTCCCCGGCGCGGGCCAGAGCCCGTTCGAAGCGCGCCCGGTCGGCCTCGGGATGCGAGGCTAGGAGCCGGCGGGCATCCTCGGCCGCCTCGCTGCGTCGCCGCCGCGCCTCCTCGGCAACATGATCGGGGGAGAACTGGACCTCGAGCTGGTCGGCCACCAAGCGAAGCAGAACATGCGGCGTCTCGGCCAGGGTGGGCTCGACGACGTCGTACCGGAGTGAACGGTGCCCGTTGGCCTCCACGTAGTCGGTAAAGGCCCCAGCGAACTCGGCGTCCAGGTCGGCCAGGTGGCCCGCGGTGGCCTCATCGACCCTGGCGAGCAGCTCTCTGACGGCAGGCTTGGATTGGGCGAGCTGGGCCAAGTGGGCGAGCTGTCGAGCCGGCTCGGTGGAGATGGTCGACAGACCCTCGAGCAGGGTGAGCGTCTTGGCCGTTTCCCAACCCAGCAGCTTTCGGCACGCCTCGGCAAGTTCGTAGATGAGGATCCAGTAGGCGATGGCCACGACCACGTGGGAAGGGTGACGAAATACCTCGACGCGGTGGTCGAGCTGAACGGCCAGCTCCTGGTCGGAGAGCGAACCGAGATCGATGGCGAGGGCCTGCGCGATCTCCTGCTGGTGCTCAGGCCGCCACTCGTCGGTCCAGCGTCGGACTATGGCGGCTGGGAGGTCCGAGGCGATGGCCTGCCGGGCGGCTTTGGTGCGCCGGCGGATGGCCGGATGCAGCCGCACGAGGATCCGCAGCAGCCAGCGGGGAGGTGGGCCCGTCCGGCCTCGACCGGGAGGGGGCGCCCCCACCGGGATCACCTGCCGATACATCCAACCGCCGATGAAAGCGGTCTCGGCTCGGTCGAGGAGAATGCCGAATTCGGCGAAGACGGCTGGGAACACCTTGAGGATCTGCTCGGTCAGCAGCACCTTTCCGAACGGTGATATGGGAACGGGTTCGTGGAAGTTATCCCTCTCCCAGTAGCCGGGTGGCACTTCGATCGGGATGGGGATGAGCTCGGGTGCGCCGCTGGACTGGGTGGTGATGGGCCGGGCCTGGAGAAGCCAGAGCGAGGCGCCGGCGATGGCCCACTCGATGTCCTGGGGATGCCCGAGATGCCCCTCGACTCTCTTGGCAAGGTCTCCGACCGCCCGGGCCTGGTCGGAGTCCATGACAGTCGACTCCGCCAGGCAAACGATGGACTCGTCCTCTTCTATCGTCCACCGCTCCGGGGTGGCCGCCCCGGAGACCAGCCGCGCACCGAGCCCTTCCACTGCCTCGATGACGGTGTGGTGACGTCCGCTGACCGGATCGATGGTGAAGGCCACCCCGGCCGCCTCGGCGGGGATCATCGGCTGGATGAGCACCGCCATCGAGCCGGGCCCGCGATCGCCGGCGTAGGCCTTCACCCGCTCGGTGAACCCCGACCGCCAGCAGCGCAACACCGCATCGGCGAGCCCATCAGCCTCGACGTTAAGTACCGTCTCGAACTGGCCGGCGAAAGAGGCCCGCTCACTGTCCTCGGCCGTGCTCGACGATCGGACCGCCCACGGCCCCGGCCCCAACAGCTCCGGTAGGTGCGACAGCGCGGCTCGGACCGCGACGGGAAGCTTGACATCGTCGGCGCCGCTCAAGGCGTCAGCGGAGACAACCAGACCCGGCGGCACCTCGAAACCAGCCCGGCGGAGCACCGCCAAGGTGGCCGCCTTGTTCCCGACGAGCGCCGGAACCTCACAGGCGGGATCGTCGAGGCTGAAAAGACCGACCGCCGACGCCTGCATGACCAAATCGTTGGTCATCATCTCATCCTCCTCACGTTGCCGAGCCTCCTGAGGGGAGCGGCGAACCACAACGCGAACCCCGATGCCGCAATCCCTGGGATCACCACCCACCGCACAGCCGATTCGCCCCACGAAGGCAAGAATCCATAGACGAATAGGGCCAATAGGAGAGCCCAGGCGAGGTGAGCCCCTCGCTGGACCTTTCGTTTCGTCCTGGGTGTCATCGGGCTCCTTCCGTGTCATCTGCGCCTCGATCTGCGGCCCGGTCACGATGATCGGCCTGTTCCACGATGTGCGAGGCAGCGCTCCGGATTGCTTCGGTGGCCTCGGCCGGTGACAACCCGAAGCGGTGGCGGAAAAGGAGATACGAGGTCGACGACATGAGGTGACGAAGCGTGGCAAAGGTTCGTCGGGCGTCGTCTTCGGGGAGGTGCGGCAGCTGGCGTCGGAAGACCTCCCAACGGTGAGTATCCCGGTCGGAAAGACTCTGACCGAACAGTTGGAAGTCCTCGGAGGCGAGCACCGCGGCAAGGACGCTGCGTACGATCTCCAAATTCTCCTCGGTGACCTCCAGGTGGCCGGCGACCGCCTCGATCCATTCCTCCAGCGTCGATACCTGGCCGAAAGGCGCCTCCGCCAGACTCGGCGTCATGTGGTGAGCGGTGGCGGCCATCAGCTCTTGGCGGGTGGGGAAGTAGCGGTAGACGGTGCGATGGGTGATACCGGCCCGGTCGGCTACCTCCTGCACCGAAAAGCTGTCATTCTTCCGTTCGAGGAACAGGTCGACGGCTGCCTCGAGGATGACCCTACGAGTGGTTTCTGTGTGGCGGGTGGTGACGGGGACACTCATGTCATATTTATGTCGCAGATGTCGTAAGTATGACATGCGTAGGTGGGAATCGCAAGTGGCTCCATGAACCCGTGATCAGGATGTGATCAGGCGATCAGTCGTTGTTGGACTGTGCTGGAGACGATCTCAACGACCCCGTCGATCGTGACTTTGCTCGACGCGCTCTATCCGCTCATGGGGCGGGTCCATTTCCTTCCGGGGCACGTTCTGGTCGCGCCTATCGGAGGTCTCGCCAGCCACCGAGGACGTGCGATGCTTCGATCGGAGCCAGCAGGGAAGTCAGTGACCTTTCGACTTGTCTCATCGACGGTCACTCTCGGGGAAGGCGTGGCCGAAGATCCGGTCAATAGTCGATATAGCAGACCGCGCAAGAAGAGGTCCGGGGAATGCTCACTCGGAGACGACCATCATCACCGATCAAATGCTGGTGCTGGCATGGGACAGTCACGATGTGACTTTGCTAGGGAGTAACAGGCTGGGAAGGGATGCCCGCAGCCAGCTGGTGTAGGTAGCGAGGCTCCACCCTGCTCTTATCGCTTTGATGACCGTCTCGGGACCGGCCATAAGCCAGAACCCTCTCTTGATCAGGTCGTAGGGGATGTCTGTTCTGAGATGTCCCTTCTCTTGGAGCAGGTCGATGACTTCGCCTTGGTGATGAAACCGTTGTTCCTCGAGCGCTTCCAGAGCGACTGCGACCTCTTCTTCGACAGCTGCAGCCTGATAGGCGACTTGAAACAGGGCGATGG
>DASWKM010000072.1:0-5807 GCA_036396635.1 Acidimicrobiia bacterium | reverse complement strand
GATGGACGAGCTCGAGTCCGTGGGCGGGGCCACCGACGTTTTCGGCGAGCCCTACTCCGGCCTCGACGAGGGCGAGATCGACCTTCAGCAATACGACGTCGTTCGCGAGGTCGCTTTCGTCACGTCGGCTTCGATGCTGGTCCGGCGTGACCTGGCCCAGGGTTTGAAGGGTCTCGACCCTCTTCTCCCCCCGGGCGCCTCGGGTCTCGACTTCTCCCAGAGGGCCCGGCTCGCCGGCGGCAAGGTGATCAGTGTCCCCTCATCGGAGGTGTATCACCAGGGCCGCTGTGGCGAGGGGATGATGGGGTGGCGCGAGCAGGCGGGTCGGCTTCGGGCGATGGTTACGGCCTACAGCCCGCTCACACTGCTATGGGTCCTTCCCTACGACCTCTTGGTCTCGATCGTCGACTCGCTGGCAAGTCTGCTTTTGCTGCGTTGGAGGCCGCTCTTCCGTCATGTGTTCTCCTTCGCCTGGAACACGGCCCATCTCCCATCCACGATCAGGCAGAGGCGGCGGTTCCGCTCCGTGCGGTCCGCGGGTGACGTTGAGCTCTTCAGGTTCCAAGCCAGAGGCTCGATCCGTCTGCGATCGATTGTGGAGGAGGTCAGCGGCCGGGCTCTCTCATTCTTCGACGACGATCAGCCACTGGCCCGTGGGACCAGACGAGTCTGGCGGGCTCCCGGCATCTGGGGGGCCATCGTCGCAGTGCTCGTGGCCTTCATCGGCGCCCGCTCCCTCATCTTCACCGGGATGCCTGACACCGGTTTCACCTTTCCGTTCGAGACGCCATCGGTTGCCCTGCAGAGATGGTTTGCGGGATGGAACGACTCCGGTCTCGGGTCGACTTCCCCCGTGCATCCCTCGGTCGGGCTCACCGGACTCGTCTCGCTCATATGGTTTGGAGCCGAGGGGGCGGCGCGGACCCTGCTGACGATCGCCTTCTCGGCGGTGGGCGTGATCGGGATGGGGAGACTCGCCGGCAGGGTCGGGCTTCGCGGCCCAGGGAGGTATCTCGCCGGATTGGTCATGATCGCCGGGCCGGGGACGGCCGTCCTCACCGCCCGTGGGTCCTGGCTTGCTCTCGGTGGGGCCGCGCTGTTGCCGTGGGCGGTCCGTGTTGCTTTCACCCACCCGCGCGAGCGTGGCAAAAGCAGGCTGACCCGCGTCGGCTGGGCGTTGCTGACCGGGACACTCGTTGCGTTCCTGTCTCCGCTCCTGGTGTTGGTTCCACTGGTCACGGTCCTCATATGGCGGCTGGTGGGTGGGACCAGGGGCAGCTCTCTGATCGCCCTCTGTGGCATTGGTGGCGTGTTGGTCAGCGCATCTTTTCTCCTCGGCGACCCGGGCTGGATCACCGACGACACCAGGCGCCTTGGCCTGACGGCGGAGGCTGTTTGGCCGGTCTTCGTCTTGGTTGCTGCGGCGCCGTTCTACTTCGCGGAGGGCAACACGCGCTCCCTCGGCCTGACCGGGGGGCTCATCTCGCTGGGCTCGCTGGTGGCCAACCTGGCACCAGGGACAGGGCCCGGCGTCGAGGAGGCCCTGCTGGTCACGACGTCGTTTGGTGCCGCACTGGTCGTGGCCGCCGCGCTCGACACCCTGAGCCGCCGGATCCCTCAACTCGTCTCCGCCGGTGCCGCAGTCGTGATCCTTGCCCTTTCGGTCGGCGTCGTTGCGAACGGGCGGCTCGGCCTGGACGAGGGTGACATCAACGAGCGGCTCTCTTTCGCCGCCACCCTGGCGGATGTGAGCGGGCCCGGGCGGATCCTCCACGCTGCGATCGACCCGTCGCTGATCTCAGGCGAGGTGCGAGGGGGCCCCGGGTTCTTCTTCCGGGTTGTGGACGGCAGGGGGACCACCCATGATGAGGTTTGGCTTCCCGAACCCGAGTCGGGCGACGACGTGCTTCTCGAGGCCCTGACCGACATCTCAACCGGCGAGGAGTTGAGGCCGGGGGCGCGTCTCGCCCAATTCGCCATCGACTGGGTGGTCCTGGAGGGGCCTTCCTTCCGACTCGACGATGCGCTGCTTGCGCAACTCGATCTCGTGCCGACTCCGCTCGACCCGAACGCAAGAGTCTTCGAGAATCGCAACGCTGGACCGATTGCCGGCAACGAGAACCTGACCTGGACGAGGTCGGGAGCGGGTTTCGTGGGCGACACCAGCGAGCAACCGATCCGGCTCGCAATCAACTTCGATGATGGATGGCAGCGCGGAGCCGTGCCTTCCAGCTGGAGCGTGCTCGTCGACGGCAGCACGGGCACCGCATCCTTTCGGCCGTCCGGCACCGAGCTGGCACTCGCCATCGCTTCGATGGCAATCGTGGCCGGCGCCATCACTGCGATCGCTTTGGGGAGACGTCGGAGGTGAGACTCGTCACCCTGGGCGTCATGACGGCTCTCGCCCTCGCCGCCATTCTCCTTCCCGATCCCTCCACCCCACAACCGGGCAGCGAGGCCGGCGTCGTGGTGCCTCCGGTGTCCATCTGCCCGATAGTCGAGGCCGGCGAGCGTCACACGACCATCTCGGTCCTCTCGTCGGTGAGGGGTCACGGCCGCATCTCGACATTCTCCTCGGGCTCGGCGACAGGCTCGCTGGTGTTCAGCACCGGCGGCTCGGGCTCCGTCTCGATCACCGCGGCCGACGTGTCGGCCATCGGCCTGGGTGGTGGGCTGATCGAGCTGCCCTCCGCCGCAACGGTGTCGGGGGTGACGATCGCCGGGGCACCATCGTTGGCCGCCGAATCGTGTGCAGAAACGCCGACCAGTCAGTCCTACCTGATGGGTGGCTCAACTGCCGGCAGCGCCTCGTTCGATATCTTGCTGATGAACCCCTACGCGGGCGAAGCGGTGGTCGATCTCACCGTCAGCACCGATACCGGTCTCGAATCAGACTCGCGTTTCGACGCCGTCATCGTCCCCGCCCTGAGCACGATCACGCTCAATTTCAACGAGATCATCCCGGGCCGGGCATTCATCTCGGCGAGCATCGTGACAACGCGTGGATCGGTCCTCGCGGTGGCTAGCCAGACGACCGCGGTCGAGAGTGCCATCTGGCGGGCCGTCGCGCCTGCTCAGAACTGGTGGCTCCCGGTGCCCGCGGGCGGCGATGTCAAGGAGCTGGTCATCGGCAGCGCAACCAACACCGAGGTCGAGTATCGGATCGACTATTACGGGCCCGAGGGGCTGGTCGAGGAGTTCGCCGCGGGGACGATCGAGCCGAGGCGCCACACCGCCATCTCGCTGACATCGGTCACGACCGGTGCCAGCGGCATTCGAGTCTTCACGACGGCTCCTGTGGTGGCGGGCCTCTCCATCGACGCGCTCTCGGGTCTCGCCGTCACAACCGGCAGCCCGATCGACGCCCTGACCTGGCTCCTGCCCGGAGCCAACTCCCCCGCCGGAGGGAGTGCCTCGATCGTCGTCCTCAACACCGGCATCGAGCCGGTTACCGTCGCGGCGCGCTCCCTGAGAGAGGAATCTTTGATCCGGAACTTCGAGCTTGCCGCCGAAGCAGTGCTAGTCATCGACCTCGTCGCTGCCGATGGGTATCGGATCGAGGCTTCCGGTCCGGTGGTGGCCCTTTGGACATCACAGCTCGGCGGTGCGGGGGCGGCCGCCATAGGGGTTCCCATACAGGATGGATGAGGTCTGGGTCAGGGCGGGTCTGGTGATCGGAGGGCTCTTGGTGGCCGGGATCGCCGCCCTGATCATGCGACGAGACCCGATCGGGCGGGGGCGGCGGACAAAGGTGACTGGGCTTGCCACCGGTGTCTATTTCTTCTCCGCGGAATCCTGTGCCACCTGTGGGACCGCGAGGATGAAGCTCGACGAGAGGATCGGCACCGACGGATACACCGAGTTCGTCTGGGAGCGCGAGCCCGATCTGTTCGACGAGGTGGGGATCGACGCGGTGCCGGCCACCTTGATCGTGAGCGGACGCCTCGGTCGGATATATCCGGGCCAGCCCGATGGAGCCTTCGAGAGCCTTTGATCCTTGGATTGGCTTTTCGCGACTCCTACCGTGGCGGCCATGACAGTCAGCTGTATGAGATGCGGTGCCCCCGCCGCGGCGATGATGACCTTCAACTACACGGACGGCGCTGTCTGGATGGACGAAGTCACCGACCCTGTGGACAGCCTCGGCTACCTGCTCTGCGCCGACCACGCCGATCGCATGACCCCACCTCTCGGCTGGACCCTCACCGACCGTCGCACAGTCACACGTCTCTTCGCCCCGGTGCAAGTGGCCTGATGGCCCTCGACCGCGATCTGCTCGACGCGGTCAAGGATCTGGATGCCCATGACCTGAGGAGGCTTCAGATCCTCACCCGTGCCCAATTGGAGAGGTCCGGCGCGCTGGGGCCGGCGGACGAGCCCAATGTGAGTCTTCGCAAGCAGATGGTTCGCTGTGGCAAGGCTGGGTGCACCCGCTGCCCTCACGGGCCCTACTGGTACGCCTACTGGACCGAGAACGGCAAGCGGCGCAGCCGCTACATCGGGCGCCTCCTCGACGAGTCGTTGTCGTAAACGACCACCTCGACTTACCATGATGGGCCGTATGGACTGTCCCCGCTGCTCACAAGACGATGTCCTCGAGATCGAGCACGTGCTGCCCGATGGCACCGAGGTTCTCTTCTTCTGGTGTCACAACTGTGAGGAGAAGTGGTGGAACCGTGAGGGTGTCGACATCGACGTCACCCAGGTCCTCGAGATAGTCCGCCAGTCGAGGCCGTGACGACCGTTCGGGAGAGGCTGCGGCGGATCCCACCCCTTCCGGCGATCACCTTGATCGCCACGTCCCTCGTCATCTTCATCGTGATGAACCCGGGGCTCATCTTCTCCGCCACCACCCCCACCGGTGGGGACACGGGTGCTCATGTGTTCGGCCCCGCCTACCTCCGGGACATCCTGTTGCCGGAGGGCCGGATCCTCGGTTGGTCCAATGACTGGTTCGCCGGCTTCCCCGCCTTCTATTTCTACTTTCCGCTCCCTTCGTTGGTGATCGTTGCCCTCGATGTCTTCCTCCCATACGGGGTCGCCTTCAAGATCGTCACGATCCTCGGGCTGATGGCGATGGCGCCCGCCATCTACTTCCATGCCCGCACCCTCCGATTCAGCCGGCACGTCTCTCTGATCACGGCAGGCAGTGGAGCCGTGTTCGCCTTCATGGAGAGCTACTCGATATACGGGGGCAACGTCGCCTCGACGTTGGCCGGCGAGTTCTCCTACTCGTGGTCGTTTGCCCTGTCGCTGGTGTATCTCTCGCTCCTGATCAAGACGGTGCGAGAGGACCGGAAATACGCAAAATGGGCCGCCCTCGCCCTGGCCCTGACCGCTCTCTCCCACGTTCTCACCACCATCGTGGTCGTGTTTGCGTCCTTGTTCATCCTCGCCTGGAAGAACGCCGTCGGAAAGACCGTTCTCGTCTGGCTGTGGGGGTTCTCGATTGCCGCTTTCTGGGCTCTTCCCCTCGCCGCGCGGATCGGGCTCACCTCGGACATGGCCTGGACCCCGCTGAGCCGCTGGGAGGAGGTCCTCCCGGTGGAGCTGTGGCTGCTGGTCCCCATCGCGATCCCCGCTGCGATCTGGGCGGTCCGCAAGACTCCCAGAGCGATCCCGGTGCTCGCCGCAACGGTCCTTCCCATCATCTATTACCCACTGCCGCTCATCCTCCCCGATCTCTTCCCCGACCTCTTCGGTGGGGAGCGATGGAAGCTGTGGAACGGCCGGCTCTTGCCCTATTGGTATTTCGGGGTCGCCTTCTTCGCGGCATTGGGCCTCGGTGCCGCGGTGATGTGGCTGTC
>DASWKM010000071.1:0-27188 GCA_036396635.1 Acidimicrobiia bacterium | reverse complement strand
ATTCACACATAGATGCACCAGGTCCGATGTGCACCGTTTGTGGACGCGCCAAGAATTGGCAGGTTCACCAGCGGTCGATCTCGCCAACCACCAATTGACGAGTCTCGGTGGAGCTGACGGGATTTGAACCCGTGACCCCCTCGTTGCGAACGATGCGGTCAAAAGGCCGTGAGCAGGGGTTTTAGGGTGCCAATCACTGTCTTGTGGCGCGGCTGTGGCACGAGCCACGTGAGACATCGTGAGATTCAATCATGTGCGGCTTTGTGCGGCTTCGGTTCATGGACACCGCGGCTCCTAACGGGCGACGCCGAGTCGATCGCTGTCATGGAATCGCCACGCTGCGGGGTGTAAATGGTCACAGTGCAGAGGCGAAACGCGCCCTGACCAAAGGAGGCAAGACATGAGGAGTCGATTGGTTGTGATGGTTCTGACATTATTGGTACTTGTTCTACTGGCCCCCGCTGCCCAAGCCGAACCCCCCTCGTCCCTCTTCGCTGGGGATTGGATCGGCTCCGATCCGGCCCCGCCCGACGGTGATGGCAGCACAGTCCATCTCCACATCACCGGAGGGCCCAGTGTGAGAATCGCGTTTTCCGACGAGTTCGGAACTGTATGTGTCAACGAAGGAGCGTCAGAGACCTTCTTCTGGTCAACACTCGCCGGAAGGGTCCACGGCAACTATCTGATCGCAAGTTTCAAGATTGCGAAGTGTGGATCGACGGTTATTGGCTTCCTCCGGGGCGAGACCGTCGTATACGAGTATGACGACAACGGGACAGCCGATCTGGGCGATGACACACTCTGGGACGGCTTCGTTTTGTGGCACCGCGACAGCTGAGAGAGCGTACGTGATCTCGGAGCGAGTCGCTTTTGCGCCTCGCTCCTCCCTCTCTTTTTCTTGTACGAGGATCGACACGAGTTGTCCCTGTCGCGGGTGATCCCGGCGGCGGTGAACTCGTTACTATCTGGCTCAAGGGGCTCGTTGCGAGCCGGGTATCAGGGCCTCCAATCCTTCGAACCACCGCTTCTGAGAGTTGTCATGGAATTCTGCGGTTGCGGGGTGTATGTGTCACACAACGATCGGACCTGATGTCGGATTCACCAACCCACACTCGGTGGAATACCTGGAAACGCTCCGCCACGCCAAGGGTCGACCAGTTGGATGATCAAGGCGATATGAGCGAAGAGGATGGCGTCTTCCTCAGACCGGCCACTCTCGAAGCGCTCTTCACAGAGTCGTACAGGTCGATTGTCCAGTCGCTGGCACTGGCTGGCGGAGATCTGGCCGCCGCCGAAGACGCCACCCAGGAAGCATTCGCACAGGCATGGGTTCGTTGGAGTCGCATTTCCCGCTACGACAACCCGGGAGCGTGGGTACGTCGGGTGGCGATCAACAAGCTACGAAACGCTCACCGCTCCCGGCTCCGGGGGGAGGCGGCCGTAAGTCGGTTGGCAGATGACGTCGCTTCGGTGTCACCCAGCGAGCCGGAAACGGATCTGGTTCTTGGCCTGCAACGGCTGCCGCGCAAACAGCGTCTCTGTGCGGTGCTGTTCTACGTGGACGGTCTCAGCACCGTCGAAGTGGCCCGGGTTATGGGGATATCCCAGGGTTCCGTGTCTCAACACTTGAATCGGGCGCGGACCGCCCTGCGCGCCTATCTGGAGGTGACAGCATGACGATTGACGAACGCATATCCGCCGAACTTCTACGGTCTGTCCCCGAGGTGGACGAACATGCGGCTTGGGATCGCATTCGGTCACAGGTGCCCGTCCATCGACGCTTCAGGGCCTTCAGTCTCGTGGCGGTCCCCGTGGCGGCCGCCGGTCTCGTCCTCGTGGTGTCGATCCTCCTCTCTTCTCGGCCCACAGGCCCAGAGCCGGCAAGCGATCCCGAAAGTCCTTTCCTGGGCACATGGGTCACCGCTGATCTCGACGGAAGCACCCCGACCATGATCATCGAAGCTTCGACGGACGGCGTCGTCGAGATCGTCGTGGTGGATGACTACGCATCCGTGTGTTCGGGTGCCCCGTCCACGATGATCGGAACTGGGCGGTTCGAGGGCGACTCCGTGGTCGTGATCCCGGCACCGGTGCTCACATGTGATGACGGGAGCCAGCCCGAGGCGCTGAGCGGACCTCCGCTGGAAGAACAGCTCCCCAATCTGACCTTCACCTATGACCCCGAGAGCGACATCCTCACCGACAACTTCGGGTTGGTATGGGACCGTGAAGGCTCGGAGCGACCAAGCCCCGATCCCACGGCAACGGGCTGGTGGCCGCAATCGAGCGCGGAGGAAGTAGCGGAGGCACAAGAACGCGCCGACGCCGGCGACCCCGACTACACCTGGCAGCTCGATCCGGAGCTGGACGGCGACGCGGCGCCATGGGGAGCCGAGATCTTCGCCCGGTTCATCGAGGAGGAGCTGGGCTGGGAGGAATTCATCGGTGGCTGGGATGGCTCGGGATACCTATCCATGGGAGCTGGAGGAGGTGTCTACCAAGGCGTCGCGTTCATCCGTTGTGCGCCCGGCGAGACAAACCCCCTGAGCCACCTGTACGCGGATGCACCCCCCGAGATCCGCGGCTGTGCACCGACGATCGACGAGCTCAGGTACGAGACGGTGAGTGTCGATGTGTCCCAGCCTGGGCGTCGGGGTCCTGAAGGGATCTGGGTGGTGGACCGATGGGAGCTGCGGCAGTCCAAGTCCAGCGATCCGGGCTCCCTCTTCGAAATCCTCTACCGCGAGTTCGACGGGCAGGTCGAGCAGGTCGTACCGCCATCCGATGCTGAAGTCACCGCTCTCTTGCAGGCGTTCCTCCGAGCCCGGGTGGATGGTGAGAGCGCCGAGCAGTATCTGCTCCGGGAGCCAAAGGAGTCGGCGTTCGAGGACGTGCCTGTGCCACTCCTGTACGCCACAACCGGCGGGGCCGCCTACGAGCGATTCGAGATCGAGCGTGTGCAGGGTCCGGTCTGGCCGAGCGGTTGGACGGAGTCCAAGGTTCGGCTGTTCGCCGAGGGTGGGACGGTGGTCGAACAGTCTTTTGTCGTGGTCCGCCTGGAGAACGGACAGCTCGGCCTGACCTATGGGTACCCATTCACCGACCAGCTCCCGACCACCGAGAACGGACAGACCGTGCCCCTCCCCTACAGCATCCTCGACGGCGAGGTGACCTTCGCCGCGGCCCCGCCGTGGCGCTACTGGGACCAAGGCCCGACTTCTATGTCGCTGGCGGGCGGGAGAAACGAAAACGTCGTGATCGCAGCCGACCCCCTGTCGACCGGGGCGGGCTGCGAGAAGGGTCCGGCTGCCGCCGACGCCGAGGCGCTGGCTCGGAGGATCATGGCCGACCCCGACTTCGAGACCATCGGCACTACACCGGTGCGAATCGCGGGTATCGACGGGCTGCAGATGGACGTGGCCGTGGTGACCGACGACTGGGGCGTCTGCTTCTGGAGCCAGTTGGCACTGGAGCTACAGCTCCCACCGGATGCATTGCGGATGCGTCTGTACTTGATCAACTATCCCGGCGATGCTGCTCAGGTCCTGACGATCGCGGTCATCGCACCGGAGGAGGCCTTCGAGCATGTGCTCGAGGAGGCGACATCCATCGTGGAGTCCATCACGATCCACACCGGCTGACGGCGACACGAGCACGACCAACGGCAAGATCCGACCCTGAGGGCCGTTTCGGTGTTGTAGTGGATCTTGGGCGCGACGGTAGGATTCCTCTCTCGCAACCATTCCTCGCAGTCACCCTGAAAAGAGGATTCGAGCCACTCCAAATCGACACCTCGCAGGAAGAGAGGTGCTGCAAGGCAGGATTCTGTGGGCCGCTTGTGGAGTGTCAGACGGCAGGATCGTGAATCAAAGAGCTGTGGACCTGGCGGAGATCGCCCTGACCAGGGTGTTCGGTGGAGCTGACGGGATTTGAACCCGTGACCCCCTCGTTGCGAACGAGGTGCTCTGCCAGGCTGAGCTACAGCCCCTTACGGGAAAGGTGGATTCTACCGGTGAGACCGGAATCGGCCACTTGGGCATCCCGCTGCCGAGATCAGCGGATTCGGGCCATATGTGACCGCTAGAGCCTTGGGTTCGCAGGATCAGTCACGGAGGTCTTGGCGGAGACGCTCCTGGACCACGGTGGCGGTCAGGTCGGAGCGGGAGCGCTCCACCAGGGACCGGGCCACGTCGGTGGTCCGGCGCAGACCATTGGTCATCCCGTCCGGATAGTCGATCTCCGCGAGGAGATCGACTATCCGATCCATCTCGTCGAGCATCGACTCGGCTTCGAGCAACTTCTCGCTGCGGAGGAGGTCCAGCATCCTCCGTCTCATCTCCCCGACTGCCTCGCCCAGGCCGTGCAGATAGGGAACCGGGTCGATGCCCAGGTCGTCGAAACTCGGCGCCGGCTGCCCGTTGAAAACGGCCTGGGTGATCCTGGCCTCGGCGTACTCCTTGGCAGCGTCGAACACGACGGCATGGCTCATCAACTCGAGGTTGTCCGCCAAGGTCGCGCTGATCGCGGTGAGGCGATTGCCCGATTGCTCGATGAGCGACGCCGCCTCATCGGATTCGGAACGATGAAGCGCGCGGATGCCATTGGCGGCAGAGCGAATGATCTTCCTCGACTCGGCGATGGCCCGCTCGCGGGCAACGAAGCGGGAGTCGAGGATGGAACGCACCTCGTCCACGAGGTCGGGGGTCAATTGGCGATGACGCGGATCTGAGGCTCGTCCCACTCGGTGGGACGCTCCGAGACGTGAGTCACCTTGAGACGCTCCAGGCGTCGCTGCTTCACCTGAGCGAGTATCGCGCCGTAGAGGACGATCAGTGAGACAAAGAAGAGAGCTGCCAGAAGCCACGCCATCGAAGAGGAATACCAGGCGGCGCCAAACCCGAGGAAGGCGAGAGCGGCGAGGGCGCCCAGGGTGCGTCGGCGCCTGAGCCTGATCTGATCTTTGTGGTTGGCAGCCAGGTCGGCCGCGGTGTGCTTCTGCACATGGGCAATCGAGTGGGTCCACCGGTCGAACTCCTCGGTGGAGCTGATAGAGGTGACGGATCGCTCCCCGAATACGTGGGGCAGGAGATACACGCCCCAGATGGCTGCGATTACGAGGAATCCGATTATGAGGGGCGTATCCATCTGTTCAGTTACTCCGTCCGCTTAGCAGCGTAGCCATCGAGTATCCGCTCAATCAACGACCTTCGGGTCGCACCCAGGTGCCGGTATTGCCCCCAACCTTCTTGCGAAGTAACACCGACTCTATCGTCACACCACGCTCGACACCTTTGACCATGTCATAGATGGTGAGCGCCGCCACCGAGACTGCGGTCATCGCCTCCATCTCGACACCAGTCTGACCTGTCGTCGAAACCGTAGCGGTGATCTTGACGCCATGCCCAGTCGGCTCGAGGACGACATCGACCCCGCTCAATGAGATCGGGTGACACAACGGGATCAGATCCGCAGTTCTCTTGGCGCCGGTGATACCTGCGATCCGGGCCACCGCAGCGGCGTCTCCCTTGGGGAGGTCTCCCTCGAAGAACCTGTCGACCAGGTCGGCCGACATGGCCACGAAGCCCTCTGCGATGGCAGTCCGCTTGGTGACAGCCTTGTCGCCGACATCAACCATGTGCACCTCCCCCGACCCCTTGAGATGGGCCAGGTCGCGCTCGCTCATGGCGCCAGTCTCGTCTCGGAGGCCCGGAACAGCTCGAGGATCACCGGATCCCCTTCAGCAACGAAGCCCACCCCGACAGGCAGGACCGCGAAAGCATGGGCGTTGGCCAGCCCGGAGAGGACATGCGAGCCCCGGCCGCCGGTCTGTGTCACACGAGGCATCGTCTCATCATCGACGAACCTCACCCGTACGAACTCCTCTTTGGCCGGGTCCGACACCAGGTCTTCACCCGCCACACCCATGACACGGGGCCGGAGCAGGGCGTCAGCCCCTTGCATGGCGAGCACGGCAGGACGCACGAATTGCTCGAACGAGACCAGGACCGACACGGGATTGCCGGGAAGACCGAAGAAAGGGACACCCCCCAGGGTCCCGAAGCCCTGCGGCTTCCCCGGCTTCATGGCAACCTGGAAGAAGTCGACTTTCGCCTCCTTGCTCAGCACCATCTTGATGACGTCATACTCACCCATCGACACACCCCCGGACGTGACGATCACATCCGTCTGGGACGCGGCATGGCCCAGGGCGGCTCGAAGCGAATCGGCGTCGTCGGGTATCCGACCCATGTCCACCACCTGGGCTCCCGTCTCCGTGACCATCGAGGCGAGCATCGGGCGGTTGGAGTCACGGATCATCCCCGGGGCCAGCACAGCCGTGTCAGGCGCCACCAGCTCGTCACCCGTCGACATGACCGCCACCCTGGGGCGAATCGACACAGCCGGCCTCACCACGCCAATGGTGGCCAGAACACCGAGATGAGCGGGAGTCAGCCGGGTGCCCGCCGGGAAGACCGTCGACCCGGCCTCGACATCCCCGCCGGGTGGCCGGACCGAGGTTCCCGGTTCGACAGCCGTGGCGATCTCAACCTTCTGATCATCCTCGGCCGTGTCCTCGACCCGAACCACGGTGTCCGCTCCCTCGGGCATGGGGGCGCCGGTCATGATCTTGATCGCCTGACCGGGTCCGACCGAACGGGTCGCGACCTGACCGGCGGCGACATTCTCGACGATCTCGAGGACCCCACCCGGTGACCTGACATCGACCGAGCGAACTGCAAACCCGTCCATCGCCGAGTTGGCGAAGTTCGGCACGTCATGTGGCGCCACGACTGGCTCGGCCAGGACTCTTCCCATCGCATCGGAGAAGTCGATCCGCTCCGAGCCGAGCCGACGGACCGTTGACAGCACCTGGGCGCGCACCTCTTCAATCGGTCTCATCAGGAGCCGAACACCGCGGGACCGAACTGCTTACGGCCCAGCACTACCGAAGCGTTGACCAGTCCCGGTGGCGTGCCAATGTCGAGCAAATCGCCGGCCGGGGACACATAACCTCGCAGCCTTCCTCCTCGACCCAACTCATTGATCGCGTCCGTGAGCTGGATCTCACCGCCCCGGCCCGGCGGTGTCTTCTCGAGGATGGACAACACCTCGGCTGTGAACAGATATCGACCCACCAGACCGAGACGGGAGGGCGCGTCGTCCACCTTGGGCTTCTCCACTGCGCCGGCCAGGTCGAGAAAGCCGTCCTGTTCGTCAGAGGCAGGCATGATCACTCCCTGAGTGGGGATCACCTCGTCGGAGAGCTCACCGAGGCACATGACGGACACCGTCCCATCGCGACTTCCCGCCGCCAGCGATGGGAGCACGTCATATCCCGGCCAGACGATCTTGTCCGAGAGAAGACAGAAGAACGGTCGGTCCCCGACCATCTCCGCCGCCTCGTACACGGCGTGGCCCAGCCCCAGGGGCTCCTCCTGCACCACCGGTCTGACCCGAATCTCCTCGAGCCCGGGAAGCGGGCCACCCAGGCTGAAATGCTGCGCGATCAGATGCCCGGCGTCGAGGTCGACAACAACGATCGCCTCACTTGCGCCGGCGCGTGCCGCCTCCTCGACGGCGTACTGGATGGCGGGACGATCCACCACGGTGATCAGTGCCTTGGGCACAACCCTCGTGGCCGGTCTCATCCGCGTCCCCCGACCTGCCGCCGGGATCACTGCCACATCGATGCTCATGTCGCGACCTTCTGCTCGTCGCCCCGGAAGACACGCCCGATATTCGTCCTGTGACGCCAGACGATCAGGGCAATCGTTGCTCCCAGCCACACGAACGCCAGATCTGAGGCCCCCTGCCACATCGCCAACGGGACCGAGACCGCCATCACGGCTAGAGACGAGATCGATGCCGTCTTCGTCAGCCGAACCAGAACCAGCCAGCTCAACACGGCGATCATCCCGGCGATGGGGACGGTGAAGAGGAGCACGCCAAGACCCGTTGCCACGCCTTTGCCACCCCTGAAACGATGGAATATCGGATAGCAGTGGCCGACCACTGCAAACAGGCCGGCCAGAAACGCCCAGTGGATCTGCGGGTCGGCAGTCCCTGAGGCGACCATGCCCATCGCGGCGGCGACAACCCCTTTCAATGTGTCACCGGCCAAGACCATCGCCGCCGGGAGGCGACCGATCGAGCGGAGGACGTTGGAGGTTCCAGGGTTGCCGCTCCCGACTTCACGGATGTCCACCCCGTGCATCCTGGCCACGATCACCGCGAAGTCGATGCTCCCCACGACGTAGGCAGCGGCAAACGCCAGTGCGAGGGTGAGCGTCATCGAGAAGATCATATTGGCAAGAGCGGAATGGAAGAGATCGTGGCACGGTTCTAAAATGCTGCTTTCCACCCACCGATTCGAGCGGTCAACCAACTCCATGCCCACCTATGAATACGCCTGCAAGAAATGCGCAGAGTCCTTCGAAGTCTTCCAGTCTTTCTCCGAGCGACCATTGAAGAAGCACAGAGGATGCGGCGGCGAGCTGCAAAAGGTCTTCCATGCGCGTGGCATCGTCTTCAAAGGAGACGGCTTCTACGCGACAGACAGGAAGGCGTCGGGGTCGAGCAAGACCGGTGCGGACTCCTCGGACAAGCCGGCCAAGTCCTCGGAGAAGTCGGCGGCCACGGCCACGGCCGGGACGTCATCCGACAAGGACTGACGACAACCCCCTTCTAACCGTCCCCCGGGCGCCGTACGTTCGCGCCAATGCTGTGGTTCCAGCCCACGCCGTGGGGCCGCTGGGCATTCGTGTTGCTGGTCGCGGTCGTCGCCGTCTACGTCGAGTTCCGACCTGACCCCACCATCGAGCAACCGTTTGCCACATCAACCATCAAGCCAGGAGAGGTGATCGACGAGACCAACACCGAGCAACGGCCGGTCCCGATAGGTCTGATCGAGGCCGCCGCCCTGGGCGAGATCGCCACTCGATCGATACCCGAGGGGGCGCCGGTGTTGGTCACCGACGTGGGAGTTGCAGGCCAGACCGTCCCTCCCGGATGGTGGGTGGTGGCGGTGACGCTCCCCGTGGGTGTCGACCCGGGCGACCGCGTCCGCCTCGTCCTCCTCGACACGGGCGCCGAGGTCGAGGGCGTGGTCGCTCATCCCGGCGTCGACGACCCGTTTGCGGCTGCCGACGGCGGCGTGGCGGTGCCCTCGGATACCTCGGCCGAGGTGGCGGTAGCGGCCGCGAATGGCCGGCTCGCCGTCCTGGTCTCGACGGGCTGACACCATTCCGCCGAGACCGGCCCTGACTACCGTGCCGACGTGCTCGCCGCCATCATCTGGGGTCTGGTCCAGGGTCTGACCGAGTTTCTCCCCATCTCCTCTTCGGGACACCTCGTCGTGGTGCCGGCCTTTCTCGAGGCGCTCGGCATGGACATCGAGCCGCCGTCACTCGCCGTATCGGCGGTGCTGCATCTGGGCACTCTCATCGCCGTGTTGATCTACTTCCGGGCCGACGTGCTCAAGGTCCTGAGGATGAGAACCGAGTCGGAGGGGCGCAAGATCGCCATGTTGGTGGCCATCGGGACGATTCCCGCCCTGGTCGGCTTTCCCCTGAGAAACCGAATCGAGGACCTCCAGGAGAACATCACCTACGTCGGGGGAGCCCTGGTGGCGACGGGCGTGATCCTGGTGGTCGGCCAGAGGCTGGCGCGCGGAGCCCGTCGGCTGATCGATGGGCGCGTCCCCGACGCCATCGTGGTCGGTGTGGCCCAGGCCATCGCCCTGATCCCTGGGATCTCGAGATCGGGCATCACCATCACCGCCGGCAACGGCCGGGGGCTCATACCGACAGAGGCAGCGCGGTTCTCCTTCCTGTTGGGGATACCGGCCATCGCCGGGGCAGGGCTGGTCTCGCTGCCCGACCTGCTCGAGGCAGGCTCGTTGGGAGTAGAGCTGTGGATCGGGTTGGCAGTGGCCGCCATATCGGGGTACCTGGCCATCGCCGTGCTCCTCGCAGCGCTGCGTCGTGTCGGCCTGATCCCCTTCGCCGTCTACTGCCTCGTCGTGGGGGGCCTGACCATCGCGCTGCTTTGACCACACGGCTGGGGCGTCTTCTCGGCCAGGGCCGCACCGCCGATGTGTTCGAGTTTGGGGACGGCTTGGCAATCAAGCTGCTACGACCCGGACTCTCCGAGGACTCACTCCGATCCGAGGCCGAGAAGGCCAAGGCTGTGATTCTTGCCGGGGCTCCCGCCCCCTCGGTACAAGGTCTGGAGAGAATCGACGGTCGGCTCGGCATCGTGTTCGAGCGGGCGAACGGCGCGATGATGGTCGACCTGATCATCGACGCTCCCGGGAAGGCCATGCACTGGGGATCTCGTCTTGGCACCGTCCACGTCGCGATGCTGAGTCTCAGTACAGACCGGCTTGCCGACGTCAAGGACCGGCTCCGGGCGAAGATCGCCCAGGCGCTCCCTCTCTCCCGCGGGCAACGGCGCAAGGCACGGGACGCTCTCGACGCCTTGCCGACGGGTTCTGCCGTGCTCCACGGCGACTTCCACCCGCTGAATGTCTTCCTGGCCGGCTCACGAGCCACCGTCATCGACTGGGCGGACGCCTCTCGGGGCCCGGCAGCAGCCGACATCGCCAGAACGCTGTGGCTGATCTCGCCCC
Source organism: Acidimicrobiia bacterium (assembly GCA_036396635.1). Lineage (GTDB taxonomy): Bacteria > Actinomycetota > Acidimicrobiia > Spongiisociales > ZC4RG35 > JANQRA01. The sequence continues at coordinate 16,558 of DASWKM010000071.1, read as the reverse complement.
ACTCGATCCCGCCGGAGGCTCCCGACCGCGACCGGGTCGTGCAGATCGTGGACGACATCAGGGAGGCCTATCTGGCGGAGATCTTCGCCCTCACCGATGTCGATCCCGACCAGGTGGATGAGTGGGCGCTCCCGGTCCTGGCCGGCCGCCTCAGTGAGGGGATCGAACACGAGCGAGTGGCGTTGCTGGCCCGGATAGGTCAGCTGATCACCCGACTCGGGCGTGCCGGCATGACGGGTGCCGCGCCATACTGATCACATGACCGCGCTCAACGTCCTCGGCGACCCACTCGAGCCCTGTGGGACGGATCCGATGACCGGCTGGCAGAGAGACGGGAGTTGCAACACCGACCCGAGTGATGTCGGCAGCCACACCATCTGCGCCGTCGTCACTCGGGAGTTCCTCGAGCATCAGATGCAGATAGGCAACGACTTGACGTCGCCAATGCCGCTGTACGGGTTCCCCGGCCTCGTGCCCGGCGACCGGTGGTGCGTGACCGCCCGGAATTGGCTCAGGGCATACCATGACGGCCAGGCTGCTCCCGTCGTCCTCGCCTCGACCCACGAGAAGACGTTGGAGATCGTGCCCCTCGAGGTCTTGCATGAGCATGGCGTCGATGTTCCTGACGACCCCAGCGTGATCCTCGAGTAGCGCGCAAGAGCCCGGCAGAGAATCCGGTTGATTCCCGGGCAGGAGAATTCAGTTACTGGTTGTAGTTGGAGGACATCCGCATCGTCTCGGCGATGCGGACATTGATAAGAGACGGCAGACCCGACTCCCTGGCGCGCTCCAACGCCGGGCGGATCTCGTTGGGGTCGTCGACGAACTCCCCGTACCCACCGAGACCCTTGACCATCTCGTGATAGGGGCGCACGCCGAGGTCGGTGGCCACCAGCCGATCGGGGTAGGCCATGCGGTGGAAGGTCTTGATGTTCGACCAGACACCATCGTTGCCGACGACCCCGATGATGGGCAGGCCGAGCCTGACCATGGTGTCGTATTCCATGCCGTTGAAGCCAAACCCGCCGTCACCGAACACGATGCCCACCGTCTTGTCGGGGAAGACCGTCTTAGCGGCGATCGCATAGGGCGCTCCGGTGCCCAGGGTCCCGAACGGCCCAGGATCGAGCACATGGCCCGTCGACGACGTCTGCAGCCAGCGCGCCGTTGTTGACACGATGTCCCCACCGTCGACCGCCACGATGGAATCGGGGCCGAAGAAGTCGGCCACCTCCTTGGCAAATCGCTGCGGCATGACCGGAGACGAGTCGTCGGCAGCGGCCGCCAGCGCCGCCTCGGTCTTCTCGGCCTCGGCGTCCATGACCTCCTTGGTCCACACCGGCATGTCAATGCGCCGGATGTCATCACCACGGGAGACGAGCTGGGCCACGACGGTCATCGGGTCGGCCACTATGGCCACGTGGGCAGGTCGATTCCACCCAACCTTGGTGGCGTCGGCATCGACCTGGATGACCGTGGCATCGGGCGAGATCTTCTCCCCGTACGAAGTTCGGAAATCCCAATCGACTCCGAGGGCCAGGACGACCTGGGCCTCTGCCATGGCCCTGGTTCGCATTTGATTCCCCAAGAGGGCATGGCCATGGGGCAGGGAGCCACGTGCCCGGCTGTTCACATAGGTCGGGGCCTGGAGGATCTCCGCCAGGTCGACGAGACGGCTCTGCTCACCGGATCTGGGCCCGGCACCGGCAAACAACATCACCCGGTCCACACCCTGAAGGGTGGCCACGATGTCGGTAAGTGCCGCCTCGTCGGCGCCAAACCCGATCGACTGCCGGTAGGAGGTGGGGTACCTCACGGCCGTCTCCTCCACCATGTCGAACTGCACGTCCATGGGCACATCGAGGAAGACAGGGCCGCCACGCCCCTCGAAGGCATGACGAGCCGCCGTCGCGATGTAATCGGCGAGCCTGTCCACCTGCCACGCCGTCGCAGACCATTTGGTGATCGATCCGAAGAGCCGGGTGTGGTCCATCTCCTGGAGACCGCCCTTCAACTCCTGCCTGATCAGATGACGGCCACCGATGACGAGCATCGCGGTGCCCCCGTAGTAGGCGGTGGCAACGCCCGTGATGGTGTCGGTGACCCCGGGCCCCGCCGTCACCGCGGCAACTCCCAGCCTTCCGGTGAGTCGGGTGTACGCCTCTGCGGCGTGGGCCGCGGTCTGCTCGTGACGCACGTCGACGATCTTGATCCCCTCTTGGAAGCATCCATCGAGGATGGGGACGATGTGGCCACCGGTCAGGGTGAACAGTGTGTCGACGCCCTCGTTGCGGAGTGCCCTGGCGATGATCTGGCCACCGTGGATCTTTGCCATGTCGTCAACCTATTGGAGAACCGCGTCCAACCCCAAGTGGACACCGGGGTCGAGGGATTGGACGCCACGAATGGCCAGGAGGGCCCCGGCAGCGAAAGACTCGTAGCTGGTGGAGAGGTGCGATATGGAGAGGACCTCTCCCGCATTCGACAGGGCCACCTCTTGTTGGGCAATGAGGCCGGGGAGCCGCAGCGAGTGGACCCTGACGCCTTCAACCGAGGCTCCCCTTGCTCCTGGGACCAACTCCCGAGAGCCTTCCGCCGACTTCCCCCCTCCCTGGCTGACACCCATGGCCGAGGCCAGGGATGTGCCGCTGGGAGCGTCGGGTTTGGTGGCGTGATGACGCTCGACGATCTCTACCGCCTCGAAGTGACCGGCAGCCTCGGAGGCGTAACGCATCATCAGCACCGCTCCGATCGAGAAGTTGGGGACGACGAGACATGGGTGGTCGGCCCCCCACATCGAGCGGAGCCGTGCCAGCCGCTCGGGTGTGAACCCGGAGGTGCCTATCACGGTGGCGACACCCGCGTCGCGCCACGACTCGAGATTGGCAAAGACGACATCGGGATGGGCGGTCTCCACCAACACGTCAACCCCGACCTGATCGGGCTTTCCCACTATCTCGACACCGGCCATCTCCTGACCCGCCCGATTCGGGTTGTAGAGACACGTCAGTGCCATGTCCTCGGCGGCGACAACGGCCTCGATGATCGGGCCGGCCAGCTTTCCTCCCGCACCGGAGACGGCAACGGAGATCACGCCACGGCCAGCGACTCGGTGAGTGCCTCCTCGAACACCTGAAGCGAGGTGGCCACGTCCTCGTCCGTGTGTGCCGCACAGACAAACCAGGGTTCCAGTGCGTCGGGACAGGGCATGACACCCTTCCTGATCATGCGGAAGCAGATGTCCTCGTAGAGATCGCTGTCGTGTCTCACCGAGTCCCTGAACTCCTTGGGCTCCCCTTCCCCGATGAAGATCGAGAACATCGACGGGTGGCCTGTGACCGTCGAGGTCACCCCTTTGTCGGCGAGAATCCGCTCCAGACCCTCCATCAACGAACGACCGGTCTTCTCGACCCGGGCCAGTGGCTCCCCGGTGAGGATCTGGGACACCGTGGCATGGGCGGCCGCCGCGGAGACTCCGTTCCCCGAGTAGGTGCCGGCCTGAGCGATCCCACCCATGCGCCACGCCTCGGCCACCTCGCCTCTGGTGGCTATGGCCGCGATAGGGAAGCCGTTGCCCAGCGCCTTGGCGAATGTGCCGATGTCGGGCGTGACGCCGAAGAACTCCTGTGCTCCGCCTGGTGCGATCCGGAACCCGGTCTTCACCTCGTCGAAGATCAGCGCTGTGCCGTGATCGTCGCAAAGCTTTCTCAGCCCCTCGAGGAATCCGGCAACCGGCATGAAGCCAAAAGCATTGCCCAACGCCGGCTCGACGATCACGGCTGCGATGTGATTCCCGTCATCGTTGAACACTCGCTCGGCAAGGGTCAGGTCGTTGAACGGGAGTGTCCTGATGTAGGTGCGGATGGAGTCGGGGATCCCCGAGCTCGATTGCCAGGGCACGGGCCGATAGCGCGACCCGAGGCCGTCCGGTGGGGCGCTCGCAGTGGAGAACATGACGTAGTCGTGGACGCCGTGGTACTGACCCTCGAACTTGACCACGATGTCACGGCCGGTGAATCCCCTGGCCAGACGGATGGCATGCATGGTCGCCTCTGTGCCGGTGTTGGTGAAGCGCAACCCGTCGACCCAAGGAAGGGCTTCCGTCACTTTCTCGGCGGCCTCGACCTCGCGCCGCTGGGTCATGGCAAAGCTCACTCCGTCCCTGGCGGCCTCGGCCACGGCAGCGACCACATGTTCCTCGCCGTGGCCGAGGATTACCGGGCCAAAGCCGAGCTGATAGTCGATGTACCGCTTGCCGTCCATGTCGAACACGTGGCCGCCCTCGCCCCGATCGATGACCATCGTGTCCTCGTCCCCCCAGTACCGGAACTGGCTGGAGACACCGTTGATCAGCTTCGATGAGGCGCGAGCGAACCATTCCGAGGTCTTGATTCCTTGCAGACCCATCTCGCTCTCCTTAAGTGTTGGGCGAATTGAACATTAACCCCCACCCAAACCTGAACCTACCTGCGGCCACGTCCGGCCGTTATCCGCTGATCTTCGGTAGGTTCGCCAGAACATGGCCCAGGACCTGAGACTGTTCATCGCCGGCGAATGGACCGAGGGAACCGGTGATGATCATTACGAGGTGACCTCACCGGTCACCGGCGAGCACATCTACAACGTCCCGAAAGCCTCCCGCTCCGACATCGACCGTGCCGTTGTCGCGGCGCGCTCGGCAACCGTGGAGATGCGCCATTGGACGGCATTCGAGCGTGCCGACCTGTGCCTGCGGATCTACGAGCTGTGGCAGGAACGCATCGAGGATGTGGCCCGCATCCTCACCCTCGAGCAGGGAAAGCCGTTCGCGGCCGAGTCGGTCGACGACATCGCCGAGTCGGGCGACTACTTCCAGATCGCGGCGGAGGACGTCAAACGCCTGTCCGGCCAGTTCATCCCCACCACCGAGCGCAATAGGCGCATGTTCACAGTGCACCGACCGGTCGGGGTTTGGGCGGCGATCACCCCATGGAACTTCCCCGTGATGATCCCGATGGAATACGTGGGCCCTGGGTTGGCCACCGGCAACGCCATCATCATCAAGCCGCCCGAGTTCACCAGTTGGGCATTGCTCGAGATGGCCAAGGTCTTCGAGGAGGCGGGCGTCCCGCCCGGGGCGATCTCGGTGATCCCCGGGGCAGGTGAGGTCGGAGAGTCGCTCGTCACCCACGACGGCATCGACGCGATCGGGTTCACCGGCTCATCGGCGACCGGTGCCCGGATCGTCTCACAAATGGGGCTCAAACGATCGATCATGGAGATGTCGGGCAATGGGCCGACGATCGTGACCGCCGACGCCGACATCCTCAAGGCCGCGGAGGCTGCCGTCTACGGCGCCTACTACAACGCCGGTCAGGTGTGTGTCGCCACGGAGCGGCTCATCGTCCTCGATGAGGTCCACGACGAGTTCGTGGAGGCTTCGCTGAAGGCCGCCGAAGACGTGCGGCTGGGCGATCCGTTCGACCAGGCGACCAACATGGGCCCGCTCAACAACGAGGCCACGGCCGCCAAGATGGACCGGCACATGGCCGACGCCTTGGAGCGTGGCGCCGAGGTGCTGGTCGGCGGGAAAAGGGCCACCGGCCATCCCACCGACCTCTACTACGAGTTCACGGTGCTCGACCATGTGCCGGAGGGCTCGCTCGTGTCACAAGAAGAGTCGTTTGGGCCGGTCCTCCCGATCCTGACCGCTCGTGACGACGAGGACGCGGTTGGGGTAGCCAACCGGACCCGTCTCGGGCTGCAGGCGGCCGTGTTCACCAACGATCTGACCAAGGCCTTCTATTACGCCGACCGGATTCGGTCGGGCACGGTCATCGTCAACGACTCGACTGACACCTGGGAGACGTTCCAGCCGTTCGGCGGGGCGGCGGGAACGGACACCGGCTGGGGTCGCCAACGCATCGAGGAGTTCACCGACCTACAGACGATCGTGTTCAGCCTTCGAGACACGTAGGGCACCTCGGACCCCTTCTCGATGCAGGGCGACCTCCATACAGGTCGCACAACCTGAGGTTTCGTCGGAACGTCAACCCATGGTGGCGGCCACGCCGGCGAAGCCGCCGGCGAAACCCCCAAGGCTGACACCGGGGAGAGCGGCCGTCACGAACGAGTCCTTCAGGTCGAGGTCGGTTATCGCCCATATGGCCAGGGTCAGACCGATCAGGCAGAGGGGGATCCCGATGAGCACGCCACGGATGACGGCCTTGCCCATGCGGGCTCCACGGGTGGACTCGTTCTCGGCGCTGTGCTCAGACATCCGGAGACATCATGCCAGATCCTCACCAGGGGTGACATCAAGCCGTTTCGTCAACTGGTCGGCATCCAGACCCATACGGCGGACGACCCAGATGAACGGAATCTGGACGGCGTAGAGGGCGCCGGCCAAGAGATATCCGAGACCGAGCGAGTAGACGTCGGCAACCCGACCCAGGACTGGTTGGGCCACCACCCCTCCGGCACTACCCATGAGCGATGAGAAGGAGAGCACTGTCGCCCGCTGTTGGGAGGGAATGCTCTCATTCACATAGGCCTGCTGCATCGGGCCGGCCAACGCGCCACCCAGCGAGAAGACGGTGAGGAGGGCGGTGGCAAGCCAGAACCCGATCGGAATGTCGAGCCACTGTGCGACACCAACCCCGATCAGCGCGACTGCGGAGAGCACAATCTGGCCGAGGATCACCCCGGTGCGGGTGTCGAATCGACGGCGGGCCCAGGTGACCGACGAGCCGCCGATGATCTGGGCCACCGCGAAGATGGCGGCGGCGATGCCCGACAGATAGAAGGCGTTGGGATCGCCGAAGAGCTCCAGCAAGTAGGGCTGGAAGGCGTAGAACACCCAGATGCCGACACCCAGCGAGAAGGGAGCGGCCAGCATGAACATCCTCACCGGCGGATTGCCGAATCCGTGTTTGAGCGAGGACTTGACGATCACGCGTACCTCCTCACTGACCGATGCGCCGCGGTGTGGCGTGTACCCGATGTCATGCATCCACAAATAGCCCGCGACGATCACCGCCACCAACATCACCGACCTGATCAAGTAGGGGACACCGAGACTCAGCTGGGCGAGAAACCCTCCCCCGATAGTGCCGACCAGGGTTGCCGCCCCGGTGATCGCCTGACCCCGCCCGAAGACGGTGTCGATGGCGCCGTCGAATCCGGTCTCCTGGAGGGCATCCACCAGCCAAGCCTCCGTGGCGCCGGAGAAGAAGGTGAACCCGAGCCCGATGAGGGCCGACACGATCACCCACCACCCGATCCCCGCCTCCCAATACCAGAGCCCCAGATAGGCCATGGTCGTGACCAGCAAGGTCACCGCACCGAGTATGAAAGACACCCGCCGGCCCGCCGCATCGGCCACCACGCCGGTGGGCACCTCGAACAAGACCATGCCCGCGGTGAATGCGGCGTTCGCCACGAAAGCCTCGGTGATGCTCAACCCCGCATCGAGGAGAAAGAGTGTGTTGACACCCCAGATGAGTGACGCCGCCAGCGTCTGGAGGAGAAGCAGGATGAGATACGTGCGCTGAACGCGCTGGGACGTCATGACGTCTGGCATAGAGAAGTCCGGTTAGCGTACCGGCCGGATGTACACGCCCTACGACGAGCGCAAATCCGAGGTCCCTTTCGCATCGGCCGAGTACATATCGTTCGCATCGCGTAGCTCGTTCCTCGGCTGTCCAGCCGTGACGATGGACAACCTCGGTGACGGGGACGTCGTGATATTGGGCGCGCCCTTTGATTGGGGGACGACCTATCGGCCCGGGGCGCGATTCGGGCCGGCCGCCATCCGCAACGCCGACTACGGGGCCATGGATGGCTACCGCCCCCACCTCCCCACCGGCCTCGACCCGTTCGAGGTGCTCGGTGTGGTCGACATCGGTGATGTCTATGTCGTGCCTGGACAGCTCGAGGGGTCGATCGACAGGATCGCCGACGTCGTCACCGACGTTGCCCGGGCAGGCAAGGTCCCGATCGTCCTCGGGGGTGACCACACGATCACGTGGCCCGATGCCATGGGTGTCGCCCGCGTCCATGGCTTTGGCGAGGTTGCCTTGATTCACTTCGACGCCCACGCCGACACCGGCTTCACCCAGAACGGGTCGTTGATCGGGCACGGCACCCCGATGCGCCGGCTGATCGAGTCTGGCGCGGTTCCGGGGCATCGGTTCGTCCAGATCGGTCTCCGTGGGTACTGGCCGGAGCCCGAAGTGATGGAATGGATGCGTGAGCACAAGATGCGCTCGTATCTCATGAGTGAGATCGTCGACAGGGGGTTGGACGCAGTCGTGGACGAGGCGGTGAGCTACTCGCTACAGGGCGGGGCCAAGGGCGTGTTCATCTCGGTCGACATAGACGTCGTCGACCCCGGGATCGCCCCGGGTACCGGCACCCCGGAGCCAGGTGGTCTCAACTCGCGAGAGCTGCTCGACACGGTGCGACGCCTCTCCAAGGACCTCCTGCTCCTAGGTGGCGACATCGTGGAGGTCTCACCCCCGTACGACGGGCCCGGGGAGCAAACCGCCTATCTGGCCAACCGGGTCGTACTCGAGATGCTCAACGGCATGTCCGAGCGCAAGACCGAGAGCACGGAGGGCGCCTGAGGTACCCGCGGTAATGCGTGGCTCGAACCCGCTATCTGTGGCGGAAGTTGCTCAGGTCGCCGTCACCCGGTTCCGCTGCGCTGTGGTCACCGAGTCCAACCCCTTCCGCGTTTCGCGACGAGATCTGTTGGGTCGCCACCCCCGCTCAGCGGGCAGGGTTGCACACCCGATGAGCTCATCAAGACTGTTGGGCCGCCACCCCCGCTCAGCGGGCAGGGTTGCACACCCGATGAGCTCACCAAGAGCCCATGGCGGATCAGGCGTCAACTCGCCGTCCTGAAGCCAGGAAGGCGGTTCTTCACCTCATGCCACGCCCGCCGGACTGCTCGCCACAGCCAGATCGTGAGCATGGTGGCGAAGACGACCAGCACCGCGACGACAATCACACTGACAAGGGGGTAGGTCACTGCAAGGGCAATGAGGAGCGCAACGGAGACATCCTCGAAGAGTGAGAGGGCGATGTTGCTCACCGGCTCGGGCGAGGCGTTCACGACCAGGCGGGTGCTGGCCTTCGCCGAATGGGCGTCGAGGGCGAGGATGCCGGCGATGACCGCACCGACCGCGGCGCCGATGCTCTCGGAGTCGCCTGCGATCACGGCACCCAGCGCGGCAGCGCCGAGGGGACGGACAAAGGTGTGGATCGCATCCCACAGGCTGTCGAGAAAGGGCACCTTGTCGGCGACGAACTCGATGGCAAACAGGACGCCGGCCACGATCATGACGTCGAGACGTGTGAGCACTTCGGGGATGTCGGTCCACCCGGCCCGGCCAGCGATGCCGAGCATGAGTGTCACCAGATAGAGGTTGATCCCCGCTGCCCAGCCGGAGCCGGCCAATACGCCGATGGTCTCGATCATTGAGCCTCCCAGACGATCAGCGCCGCCCAGCCGTCGTCAGCCGCGTCCTCGATGTAGTTGTCCAAGAGCCCGCGCACTTCGAAGCCATTGGAAAGCTGAAAGCTCAGTGTGGGATCGGTGAGCTCACCGGCCACGACCTTGGCCACGTATTCCGCGGCCGTCATCGAGCTCTTGTACCCGAAGAAACCGGGCAACGACGCACCGGCGATGATGCCTCCCCTCCGGTCCCTGACGACCAGGTTCTTGCGGGCCTCATACAGCATCCTCCCGATGCCACGTCCACGAGATCCCGGATGGACGCTGATGTCGGTGCCGTAGTACCACGCGCCTTTCGGATCGTGGTTCCCGCATTGATGATCACCTGTGATCCCGGCGAGCGTGTGCCGAGGGTGGCTGAAGTCGAAGTCCAGGTAAATCCCAGCTCCCTGCCCGACCGGTCGACCGTCCTCCATCGCCACGAAGTATCCCTCCGGGAAGACCTCGGCGTAGGCGCGGATGTCGGCCGCAGACAGCAGGTCGTGGGGGTTTGCCATCGGAAAGCAAAGACGCTCAATCTCCGCCAGCTCTTCGGCCAGGGTCGCATCGAGGTTGACTATCTCGACGCTCAGAGCCGGAAGGTCTCCCAGGGGTGGTCCCCGGGAACCCCCCATACCGCCTTCATCGTGCGCTCCGCCGGATTCATGATCACGGCCCCACATGTCCCGACCTCGTGGGGCTGCGACGCCCGGCGGGAGATGGCAGGGTGGGCGAAGAAGGCCTCGAGGTCGTCAGCCAGCTCCTCACCAAGGCGCAGCCGGTCGTTGCTGCTGTCCACCCACATTTGGAGTCTCGGTCCCTCCTCGGCCGCAGTCTCGGGGAAGAGGCAGTGGTTGGAGTGCACGATTGGCGAGCCGTTGGACCTCGTGACCCTCTTGTGGTGGGGCATGGCCTCGATGATCGCCCCATCACCGGCAGGCCCCATCACGAAGAAGTTGTGGCCGCCGGCCAGGTCGGCACCCAAGACCACCTCGACCGCGTCATCGAGCTCGGTCTGCTCCAGCACCCTGCGGACCACAAAGGGCCAGGTGACGCCGGGTTTTCCCATCGATGTCAGATTGTTGATCCCGATGGCGACACCCGCCTCGTTGATCCCTATCTGGCCGAGACATCCCGCGGTGGTCTGCACGAACGAGTTGGGGCCCATGAGCGGGTCGAGTTTGAGCATGATCACGAACTCACCAGCCGAAGCGTGCATGTCCCAGGTCTGTGCGAGCACGCCGAGACGGGGGTTGACCATCCCCGTGCAATTGTGCTCGACCGGGGCCGTCCCGACCTTGGTGCGGACCACGTCCACCAAGTCGGTGAACCCTCCCACGGCCACGGCCTCTTGGGGTGTGATTCCGGCGGCGTCGGCGAGTGCCAGCATCTCCACATAGAGGGTCTCCGAGAAGCGCTCATGATGTTGGAGCGTCTCGTCGGCACAGCTGAGGATGAGGTCACGATCGGCGACACCTCCGCTCCAATCCTCCTGCGAGGTCAGATCGATCCGATCGTCGGTGTACTTGCGGATCATCTCCGAGCAGATCGAGCCGTGGGCCCGTCCCAGATCGGCCGAGTCCCCAAAGGCCTCGAGAACGCGTAAGGGACCTCCGTACATAGGTGCAACGGTACAGGGAACCGTGGCCCAGCAGGTCGCCGTCCAATCGATACGTCCGTGAGGACGCCAAACGAGGAGAACTGAGATGAAACGCACGTTTGCATTCCTGATGACCTTGGCGCTGACCCTGGCCGCCTGCTCGGCGAGCGACGGCGAATCGGGACCGACCACTCAGGCGGATGGCCTCGCCGGTGAAGAAGGCGCCTTGCAGGAGGCGACGCCCGAGGCCACCACGAGCGACGGCGAGCGGGTGCTGGTGGGTCTCGACCTGGTGGAAGGACGACGGGTGATTCGACGCGCCAGCCTCGAGCTACACGCCTCCGACACGAGGTCTACATACGAGGACATCGTGGCCATGGTCGAGGCGATCGGCGGCTTCGTGGCTGATGCGACCGTCTTCCCCATTTCGGGTGATGACGATCAACCACGAGTCTCGCTGACCCTGAGAGTTCCGGTCGACCAACTCAATGTCACAATGACGGCGATCAAGGCATTGGCCGACGAGATCGTCTCGGAATCGCAAGGTGCCGAGGACGTCAGCGAGCAGTTCGTCGACCTGGAAGCGCGTCTGACCAATCTGCAAACGCTGGAGACCGAGCTGCGCGCCCTTCTCGAGGAGGTGCGGAGACAGGAGAACGCCGACCCAGAGAAGCTGCTTCGGGTCTTCAACGAGGTTTCATCGGTGCGGGGCCAGATCGAGCAGATCCAGGGCCAACTCGACTATCTGAGCGACCTGACGGAGCTGGCCACCCTCGAGATCCAGATCACACAGACCCCGACCACGGTTCCGATCGTCGATGAGCCCTGGAGCCCTGCCGAGGCGGTGCGGGATGCACTGCGGAGTCTCGTGTCCGGGCTCGAGGCGGTGGCCGACTGGGCTATCGGGTTTGCCCTCTACGCGTTGCCGATGCTGCTGATCACCATCGGGCCTCTCGCGCTGATCGGCCTGATCATCTATCGACGGCTGTTCCGCAAGGGCCACACCACACCAGCCCCGATCAAGACATGAGGCACAGAAGATGGCCCCACCGGTTGGCGGGGCCATCTCTCCAATCGAATCGTCTCGACCTCAGCCCTTCGCGATGGCGAAGTAGTCGGTGAAGTTGATCTCGAAATCACCGGTGTCGGTGATGATCTCCAGCTTCGCCGACAGCTCATCGGAGGGATAGATCGTCTCATCGGTGAGGATCTCCTCGAGGATGAACTCCTCGGACGCGGCGTTGGGGCTGGCGTAGTAGTTCCAGTTGGTGAGGGCTGCGCCGTTCTCGGCGTCGAGCAGATAGTTGATGAAGGTGTGCGCCGTGCACGGGTGATCGGCGGCGGTGGGGACCGCCATGTTGTCGATCCAGACCGTCCCACCCTCCTCCGGGATCACATACGCCCAGTTATCCGGGTCGTCCACGTCCGCGAAGGCGGTGAAGAAGTTGCCCGAGTAGCCATGGGCAACGGCCACCTCACCGGCGACGAGGTTCTCGTCGTACTGATCGCTGTCGAACGCGGTGATGTTGCCCTTGGCCTCGGCGATCAGGTCCGCCGCCTGTTGCAGAGCGTCCAGGTCGGTGGTGTTCAGCGAGAACCCGAGATACTTGAGGGCCGCGCCCATCGTCTCGCGGGGGTCGTTGAGCAATTGGACTCCACCTGGGTAGTTGTCGGTCAGGCTCGTGTCGAACACCAACGCCCAACTCGGCTCGAAGTCCTCCCCGACGATCGAGAGATTGACGCCGAGACCGGTCGTTCCCCACTGGTACGCAGCCGAGTAGACCCCGCCCGGGTCATACGCCGGGTCGGCGAAGAACGGATCGAGGTTGGCGAGATTGGGAACGGCATCCCGTTGGATCTCGGCGAGCAGCCCCTCGTCGATCATGATCCCGACCATGTAGTCGGAGGGGACGATGAGGTCGTACACAGAGCCTGCCTGGAGCTTGGCGATCAACGCCTCGTTGGAGTCGTAGAAGTCCTCGACGACGTCCACCCCGTACTGCTCCTCGAAGGCCGTGATCAGCTCGGGGTCGATGTACTCGGACCAGTTGTAGAAGTTGAGGTCGCCGTCGACTTCGTCGGCCGCACAAGCGGCTCCCTCGCCACCGCCGTCCGCTGTGCTCGATGTGGTCCCACCATCGCCTGTCGACGAAGTGGTCCCGCCGTCCCCTGTGCTCGTTGTCGTCCCCTCGCCGGTCCCGTCGCCGCCACAGGCTGCGATGACCAGGGAAAGAACGGAGAGCAAGGCGATCAGCCTGACAAATCTGGGCATATCTCTGATTCCTCCATCGGGTTCGGCGCCGTGTGGTGCCGACCGGCGAACTCTAGACAAGTGAGCCGTGCCCGGGAGACTGTGACGCGGCGGGAGCCGCCAAGCTCAGCCGAGATGGGTGACAGTCAGGTCCTCGAGGAGCTCGTCGGGCTCCGATCGCCTCTGGCTCCGTGCCACCGTGCTCCTCTGGAATCCGAGCGAGATGCCGACCAGGATCATCGAGGCAACCAGCATCACCGTGCTGACGGCGTTGATCAGTGGTGTCACCCCCCGTCGCACCAGGCCGAACACATAAACCGGCAGTGTTGTCGAGCCGGGACCGGAGACGAACTGTGTCACCACCACGTCGTCGAGCGAGAGGGTGAGGGCAAGCAGGGCGCCACCCGCCACACCCGGTGCGATCAAAGGCAGGGTCACTTTCCAGAACGTGCGCAACCTCGACGCGTAGAGGTCGGCCGCAGCCTCCTCCAGGGAGGAGTCGAACTGGGCGATCCGGGCCCTGACCACGATTGCGACAAAGGAGATGTTGAAGGCGATGTGAGCCAGGGTGATGGTCCCCAAACCGGTGTCGAGATGAATGCCGAGCACGTCGTCGATGATCCCGAAGACCTGAAAGAAGAAGATCAACAACATCACGGCCATCGTCACGTCCGGGATGATGATGGGCAGATAGGCCAAACCGTCCAGGGCGCCCCTCCCCTTGAATCGATAACGCTCGAGTGCGATGGCCAGCATGGTCCCGACCACGGTGCTCACGATCGTCGCCACGAAGGCAACGATCAATGAGTTCCGCAGGGCACCCATCACCTGGGCGTCGCCGATCATCTCCCGATACCAGCGCACTGACGCCTCCGTCCATATGCCGACGTTCCGGTTGTCGTTGAACGAGAACGCGATCAGCAGGAGGATCGGGGCGTAGAAGAAGAGGTACACCGCCCAGGCGTTGGCCGCGAGCAGGCGGCCGAAGAAGCCGGCAGTGGTGGTTTCGTCGTTCACAGCGTCCTCGCCCCGGCGCGGAAGTAGAAGATGGTCGCCACCAGCATCACGAACATCACAGCGAAAGAGAGGGCGGACCCAAACGGCCAGTTACGGGCAGAGAGGAATTGGGAGACGATGTAGTCACCGAGCAGCGTGGTGCGGGCACCCCCGAGGATGGCCGGCGTCACGTAAGCGCCCAGTGACGGGATGAAGACCAGGATGGATCCCGCCACCACCCCGGGCATCGACAAGGGAAGTGTCACCTTGCGAAAGGCGGTGGCGCCACTGGCATACAGATCGCGGGCGGCCTCGACCAGGCTCCAATCGAGTCGCTCGATCGCCGCATACAGGGGCAGCACCATGAAGGGCATGAACCCGTAGACCATCCCGATCAACACGGCGGTGTTGGTGAAGAGGATGCGAATCGGCTCGCCTCCGAGGGACTGTGAGATCTGGGAGATCGGGCCATTCGATCCGAGAAGGAACGCCCATGCGTAGGTCCGGACCAGGAAGTTCGACCAGAACGGGATCATCACCAGCACCAGCAGCACGTTCCGCGTCGACGGCTTCCGGGTGGCGATGTAATAGGCAAACGGGTAGCTGAACAGAAGGCAGATCACCGTCGTGATCAGTGCGAGGAGGAACGAGCGCCCGAAGATCTGCGCGACCAATGGCGTGAATAGTCGCTTGTAGGACTCGACATTCCATCCTTCGAGCACGGTCAGACCCGTCGATGAGCGACTGGCGAACGAATAGACGAGGACCAGCACCAACGGAATGGCGAAGAAGATGACGAGATAGACGTAAGCGGGAAGAGAGATGAACAATCCTCGTCTCGACTCGGCTCGCTCCGCAGCTCTCTCCAACTCCGGTGTGACGGCCGTCGGGCCCTCCTCCAACTCGACGTCCACCATCAGTCGGTCACCAGGTTCGCCGCAGACGGGCGCCAGCTGACAAGGACCTCGTCGCCAACCTCGAACCTGTCGAGATCCGGTCGGTTCTCCTCTTTGACCTCCATCGGCTCGTCCAACCCGAGGTCGACGTCGTAGAAGAACACGTCACCGAAGTAGGTGCGTCGCGAGACACGGGCCTTCACGACGTTGCGACCCTCGGAGACGACGGCGTCGATGGTGTGCAACGTCAGCCTTTCCGGTCGGAGAGCCAGGGTGACCTGGCCCGAGACCGGATGCTCAGATGAGATCGTCACCTCCACCCCGTTGGCCAGCTTGGCCACCCCGGGAGCTCCGACCACGGCCGGGAGGAGGTTGATCTCACCGATGAAGTCGGCGACGAACCGTGAGGTGGGTCTCTCGTAGATCTCGGTTGGAGTGCCCACCTGAAGCAGCTTGCCGTCACTCATGACCCCGATTCGATCCGACATCGTCAACGCCTCCTCTTGATCGTGGGTCACATATACGAATGTGATCCCGACCCGACTCTGGAGGTCCTTCAACTCGTACTCCATGTTTTGTCGGAGCTTGAGATCGAGGGCGCCCAGGGGCTCGTCGAGCAGCAACACCTCAGGCTCGTTGACCAGAGCCCTTGCCAGCGCCACACGTTGCTGCATCCCACCGGAGAGCTGTGATGGCTTGGCGTCGGCCCGCCTGGAGAGCTGGACCTGGTCGAGCACGCGCCGAACCCTCGCCTCGACCTCGCCATCGCCCACCTTCCTCATGCGAAGACCGAAGGCGACGTTGTCGTACACGTTCATGTGGGGGAACAAGGCGTAGGACTGGAAGACCGTGTTGACGGGGCGGTCGTTTGGCGGCTTGAGACCCATCTCGGCGCCGTGGATCCTCACACTCCCCTCGGTGGGGAACTCGAACCCGGCGATCATCCGCAGCGTCGTCGTCTTGCCACACCCCGACGGCCCGAGCAGCGAGAAGAACTCGCCGTCCCGGATCGTCAGGTCCATGTCGTCCACGGCCACGACATCGTCCCCGAAACGCTTGGTGACACCGACCAGCTCGACGGCCGGCTTATCCATAGTCAGCGCTCATACACAACCCGTCCTCCCGCGATTGTCGATACCACTTCAGCATCCCGGATGGGCCCTTCTCGAAGAGGGTCTCGATCGAGCACGACCAGATCGGCGAGCTTACCGACGGCCACCGAGCCCCGGTCCTGCTCGCAGTGGTTTATGTATGCCGAACCAAGGGTGAAGGCAACGAGCGCTTGGATGGGTGTCATCGCCTCCTCGGGGCCCAACGGCTCGCCCTCGGGACAGGTG
>DASWKM010000070.1:0-1508 GCA_036396635.1 Acidimicrobiia bacterium | reverse complement strand
CCGGTGCGACAGTGGTCGTCGACGGTGTGGTCGTGGTAGTCGGCATCACGGTCGTGGAAGCGGCAGTGCCACCGGAACAGGCGGCGACCACCATCACCATCGCCACGAGATGTGCCGGGCGGAGGCTGATATTATGCATGCGGTCTCAACAGGGTAGGGCCCAGGAGAGGTCAACCCCCTTTACCGGCGCAGCTCACTCTCGTACAGTCATGTCGAGTAACGATGAGGACGACCAATGGTTGAGGATTACCCATCGATCCTGGATGCGGCGCAGGTGGCAGAGCTGCTGGGCATGAATGTGCAGATGGTGCGACGGTATGCCAGGGAGGGGCGGTTGCCCGCCTACAAGCTCCCCGGCGGGAGGACCTTCAAGTTCTTCAGGGACGAGATCTATGAGTTCGTGCGATCACATCCCGCGGTTTCCGCCGGGGATGAGATCATTGAAACTCCGAGGACCTGACGATCCCCAGGATCAGCTTCATCGGGACTATGAGCTGACGATCGTCGACATCGCGCATCTCCACGTGATCGGTGGCGATGACCATGACCGTTCCGATGACCAGGTCTCCGCCGGGGAGGGCAAAGCGGATGATCCGTCCGGCGGAGGCGTGCTCGTGGAGCACCGCTCGGAACGACTCGAGCCCCCCTGGTTCGGTATCCGCGGGCGTGTCTGTGGTGAGCACGGACCACCGCGCCTCGTCGAGTTTGATGTCGGCTGCCTGTCCGGGCCCTTCGACGGTGGCGTAGTCCTCGCCGGCGGCGACCACGGCGCCGCTGAAGCTGTGCCCTCCGAACTCGACCGACACCCGGTCGCCGCGATTGACGAGACCCTTGGCCTGATCGCCCAGAGTCTGCCTGCGGCGGCGGAGCAACTCGGTGAGACGCTCGTCCTCGGCCGCTTCCTCGACCCACTCACGCCCGGCACCTTGCCGGAGCTCAGAGGCGAGGTCGGGATCTGGTTCTCGCTCGATGTCCATGCCTTTTCGCGCTCTCGACATTCCTCGATGGTCACTGGATAGGTTGCCGCTCCGTGTCGTCCACGCCCTCCACAAGGCTGAGGGAAGCGGGCCCCTCGAGACCGGTGCGCCGGTCAGGAGGTCGACGGCTGTCGGCAACGCACATCCTGATTTCTGTTGTCGTCATACTTGCATTCGTCCTTAACCTCCTGGTGCTTCAAGATCGGAGTGCGACGACTTTGGTGGCCGTTGCCGACCGCCACCTCGTCGCCGGCTCGGTCTTCAGTCCGGATGCGGTTCGTCTCGTCCCCGTCGACAGTGGCTTCGAGGGCATCTCAACCCTCATCACAGAGGATGATCTGAGCGGTTTCGAAGGCTGGGTGGTCCAACGTTCCATACCGTCGAACGGTCTCGTCGACGTGTCGGCGTTGGTCGAGCCCGGTAGCCCTTCAGGTCTGAGGTCGATGAGCGTGCCGGTGGCCATTGAGCACGCTGCCGGCGGGTCGCTCCGGGCGGGTGACCGAGTGGATGTGATCTCGGTGGTCGACGGGA
>DASWKM010000069.1:0-2038 GCA_036396635.1 Acidimicrobiia bacterium | reverse complement strand
CTGCTCGAGTCCGCTCGCCTCCGCCTGCTCCTCCACTGCCATGACCAGGTCGGCCTGGGCAGCGCCGAGGTCGCTGATGGCCCGCTGCTGGCGGTCTATCGCCCGCACCAACGCCGCGCTCTCTCCGGCGACGGCTTCTTGGATCGCCGTCGCGTCGAGCGGGGCCGACATCGAGGCAGGCACCGCCTCGCCGATCACGACGACTCCGGCCATCCCTTCACCAGCGGCGGTCCCGTGCAAGGCGCAATACACCCGGTAGATGCCGGGCTCGTCAATCGTCACCTTCGTCGATGCTCCAGGTGAGACCTCTCCGGTGTCGAACGAGCCGTCGACGGCCGTGAATGTGTGCGGGAGCGAACCCTCGTTGCTGATGGTGATGGCGCTGTCGCTTGGCGCGAAGTGAGCCGTGCCGGCAAAGCACGAGTCGCGCATCGAGACTGTGGTGCCTTCGGTGTACCCGGCGCAGCCCGAGGTGTCGACACCTCCTCCGCCTGCATACGCCACCCCTGGGACCACCAGGAGAATCGCCGACACAAGGAACAGTTTTCTCATTCGAGCACCTCCACTCGGCTCATTCACTACGAAGACGCCGGTGAGGCCTCAATAGTTCGATCCGATCCAGATCGTGAACCCACGCGCATGTCTCGTCGTCTACACCTACGCGAGCCCTCAATATCGGAAGAGCCGTCAGACATGAAAACCGGGACACGAGCACACATATGGATGAAGATGCGGGATAGAGCGCAGGGAGCAGCCATATGGACGGACCAGATGCCGCAGATGTGGTCGCGGCTGCCTCCGGCGACATCCTCGCATTCGAGCGCTTGGTGCGGACCATGCAGGGGCCGGTGTGGCGCTACCTGCTCCACCTGGTCGGTGACCATGCACTTGCCGAGGACCTGTCCCAAGAGGTGTTCATCCGCGCCCATCGCAAGCTCCACACCCTGCAGGACCCCGAGCGTTTCGTTCCTTGGCTACTGGCCACAGCGAGGAACGCCGCATACGACGCCGGGCGAGCGCGCAGGAGAAGGCCGCTCGAATTGGTCGGCGACCGCGAGCTCCCCTCACTTACCCGAGCACAGGACCCGCATCTCACCCTCGAGGTTCACGACGCGCTGGATCGACTCGACGACGCATTGCGGGAGTCGGTGGTGCTCGTCGGCATCATCGGGCTCACCTATCGAGAGGCGGCGGAAGCTATCGGGGTGCCGGAGGGAACCGTCAAGAGTCGAACGTTCCGGGCGCGGAAGCTGCTGATGGAGATGCTGGGACCAGGAGCCGGCGATGCCTCCTGATAGCCGCTGCGACGAAGTCCAGCTCGAGCTGTCGATCGCGCATGACCAGAAGCACCCCCCGAGTGCCGACGCACGGAGCCACGTGGAGGGCTGTGACGCCTGCACCGACTTCGAGACCCGCCTCGGGGCCCTGGACCAGCTCATGGCCACGGGTGAGTTTGGCCTGGCACCGGACGTCGCCTCCCGAGTCATGGAGGCAGTTGTGCGCCCGCCCCGCCAGTGGCGGGCGGTTGCCGCGGTGGCAGCGGTCGGGCTGGCGGTGGGTGCCGTGGTCGGAGGGCTAGGGCTGGACACCGGACGCGCTCAGGACCTCAACGAGATGTTCCACAAAACAGGAGCCAACCTCGATGGGTTGACTGCCGACCTGCTCGTGGTCGAGCGCGGCGTCCACCCCGAGATCCCTGAGCGTATCTATGCCGGATCGATCGAGTACGTGGCCCCCGAGAAGTTGTCTATCGAACTGGTCGACACCACCGAGTATCCCAACGCCGAGTGGCTGCCCAATGACGTCCGACTGAAGATCTCCGACGGTGACACCTTGTCTGTTGCCGGGTCTCCCTGTCCTGTCGCCGCACTACCTGAATGCCTGGTCCCAGCTTCAGCCCAGGCACTCCGCGACCAGCCACCGTTCGACGATGGGGTGCTCATCCCCCTCGAGATCGTGGGCCCGGGGCGAAGCCTGACATTGTCGAGTGCGATAGACGTCGTGGGCACTCCCGCACTCGAGGGCCGCCCCACCATCC
>DASWKM010000068.1:0-25652 GCA_036396635.1 Acidimicrobiia bacterium | reverse complement strand
GTGGGCATCGGCACCACGGTGCTCACCATCGTCATCGGCGTGCCCGCCGCCTATGCATTCGCCCGCTTCAACTTCAGGGGTCGCCACCTCCTGTTGTTGTTCACCCTTCTCCCCCGGCTCGTCCCCAGCCTCGGGCTGATGGTCCCGATCTATCGGCTCGCCATCGCCCTGGGGGCGTTGGACAATCGGCTGACGCTCATCGTGGTGTACACCGGCATGCTCCTACCCCTTGCCGTATGGCTCATGGTCGGGTTCTTCCAACAGATCCCCAGAGAGATCGAGGAGGCGGCCAATGTCGACGGGGCCAACCTGTGGGGACGTCTGCGCTACATCGTCGCCCCTCTGGCGGCTCCGGCCATGATCACGATCGGGGTCCTCGCATTCCGAGAGGCCTGGAACGAGTTCACGCTGGTCCTGGTGCTCACTTCTTCACCCGGGAAGAGGACGCTGCCGTTTGAGCTCTATCTGATGCAGGGCATCGAGGGCATCGCCAACTTCCCGGGGGAGGCGGCCTTCACCTTGCTCACCGTCCTCCCCTTCGTCCTGGTCTACACCCGTGTGGAGAAGTACGTCGTCGCAGGTCTGATTTCCGGGTCCGGCAAGTGACCCTGGATCCGGGGGATGGGCCGCCCCCACGGGCCCGGGTCGTGGTGCCCGAGTTTCTCCCCGACGAGCATCTCGGGATCCTCGGCCGGCGGGTGGAGGTCACCTACGACCCGGACCTGTACGCCGATCGCCCGCGACTGCTCGCCGAGCTCGGTGACGCCCGTGCCATCCTCATCCGCAACCGTACGAGAATCGATGCCGAGCTGTTGGGCGCCGCACCGGACCTGGAGGTCGTGGGCCGGCTCGGTGTCGGGCTCGACAACATAGACCTGGCTGCGGCCTCCGAGGCCGGCGTGCGAGTGATCCCGGCATACGGCGCCAACGCAGTCTCGGTGGCGGAATACGTCATGGCGGCGATGCTCATCCTGACCAGGGGCATCTTCTCGATGACGGAGTCGATGGTGGCCGGCCAATGGCCCCGCCAAGGGCACGCCTTCGGTCGGGAGCTGCAGGGCAAGACACTCGGGTTGGTGGGTTTTGGCTCGATCGCCCGCCAGGTCGCGGCCCGGGCATCAGGGTTCGGCATGAGGGTCATTGCCCACGACCCCTACCTCCCGGAGGACGACGAGGGTTGGTCGGGGGCCGACAGAACCGGGCTCGACGACCTTTTGGTCACGGCCGACGTGATCAGCATTCACATCCCGCTCACCGACGAGACCAGCGGCCTGATATCCGAAGCGGCGATGAACCGCATGAAGGCGGGCGCCGTCCTGATCAACACGTCGCGGGGTGGGATCGTCGACGAGATCGCGCTCGCCGATGCCCTGCGCAGCGGCGCCATCGCAGGGGCAGCCCTCGACGTGTTCGCCACCGAGCCACTCGAGCCGGGGCCGGCATCGGTGTTTGCCGGGCTGGGCAACCTGATCCTGACCCCCCACGTCGCCGGGAACACCGACGAGTCCGTCGACCGGGTCGCCCGCACGATCGTCGACGCGGTGCTCGACGCACTCGCTGTCTAGAGGAGGAGCCGCTCCTCGTATTCGACCCGTGAGAGGAGATGGGCCTCCCCTTCGGTGATCAGGACCATGTCCTCGATGCGGACTCCGCCGCCACCCCGAACGTCGGGAACCCAGACCAGGGGCTCCACGGCGAAGACCATGTTGGGCTGGAAGTCGTATTTGGTGGCCCCGGGGAGGGTCTCGCCGATGTATGGCGGCTCATTGGCTCCCATCCCGATGCCATGACCGATGAACAGGCTGAAAAGGTGGTCGGACAGCCCGTGCTCACCGATCTTGGCGACGATGGCGTCGGCGCAATCCTTGTTGGTGAAGCCGGGCCGCATCTTGGCGATCCCGGCCATCAGCCCCTCGTACACGGCGGTGTAGATCTGCTGCTGCTGCTTCGTGGGGCGCCCCACGATCGTCGTCCGCCCGATGTCGGCGAAATAACCGTTCCACATCGCCCCGATGTCGATGAAGCAGAGGTCCTGGTTCCTCACGATCTTGTCGGTGGCCAGACGGTGCGGGGGCGACATGTGCTCGCCCGAG
This sequence comes from Acidimicrobiia bacterium, assembly GCA_036396635.1. Lineage (GTDB taxonomy): Bacteria > Actinomycetota > Acidimicrobiia > Spongiisociales > ZC4RG35 > JANQRA01. The sequence goes on along the minus strand of DASWKM010000068.1, from coordinate 23,559 downwards.
GCGACGAAGGGCGTGGTGACATGCGCCATCTCACCGCCCAAACGGAAGAGTGTCTGCATGGCGTCGGCGGCGATCTCGAGCTCTCTTCTCCCCGCTCTGGTCTCGTCGAGGGCCCTTTGGGTCACCGAGTCACCGATGGCGCAGGCCTCCTCGATGACCGCCACCTCGAGGTCGGTCTTGATCCAGCGCGCCTGCTGCATGATGGTGTCGCCGTCCACGAGCTCCAGACCGGGGAGATGGGCTTGGAGAGATTGGATGAACGAGATATTGGCCTGGTCGACGGCGAGACGGCCGTGCTTTAGATCACGCTCGGCGAGCAGGGGTGTGAGGACGTCGGTGACGAACCCGTCGACCAGCCCCCTTTGCTCCATTATCGGGACGGCGTGGGCCTCACCGATCCAGCTCATCCCGAACTCGGCCTTGTCTATCTCGCCACCCGAGCCCAAGAGAATCGGGTCCTCCTCACCGATGAGAAGAGCGCCGTTGAGAGAGGTCGTCTTACCTGCGATGAGCTGTGCTCTGAGCGCGGTCAGGTAACGAACGTTCTCGTCTTTCCACACCAGCACCGCGTCGGCGTCCGATTCGGCGAGGGCGGCCTTAGTCTTGCCGACTCTCTGGCGACGCAACTCGGCAAAGTCGTAACGATCCTCCCAGTCGACTGCGAACGGGCCCTTGGCGTACCTGGAAATGACCACTCCTTACTCGATCTTGGGGTGACGACCGGGCGGGGAGAAGCACACGGACATTGTTACGGGAGCACCCTGTCGTCTATAGTAGGTATAGTACAGAACGCATCGGCGTTGATCAATCGCGCGGCCCGATGTCGTCCCTCATCGACCTCCCGGCCGCGGTAAGGGGACATGAATGTCCAGCGGAGAAGGCCTCAAGCTCTCGGTTTCATCGTTGTCGCGTCGTGTCACCGCCGTCGACATGGTCCGAGAAACGCTGCGTTCCGCCATTCTGCGTGGGGACCTCCCCGGTGACTCCCGACTGGTCCAGACCGAAATCGCCAATCAGCTCGGTGTCAGCACCACACCGGTCCGGGAGGCGATGCGCGACCTGGCCAGCGAAGGTCTCATCACCCTCGACAGCCATCGGATCGGCACCGTCCGCAAACCCGACTGGGACGAGATGGTCGAGATCGTCGAGATTCGGCGAGCCCTGGAGAAGATCGCCATCACATGGGCAATGGAGAGGATCTCCGACGACGACCTGGAGCGTGCCCATGGCCTCGCCGACGAGTTGGCCCAAGGTCTGGACATCGGGTCGTGGGTGCAGAAGAACAGCGAGTTTCACTCGGTGTTCCATCGGGCTATCGCATCGGCCCGTTTGAGCAATTTCCTGGTGTCCCTGGAGCGTGCCGGCGGGGTCTTCGTGGCCCAGGCGCAACAACTCCACCCGGAGATCCGAAGAAGGGCCGTGGCCGACCACTACGCGCTACTCGACGCATACGAGAAGAAAGACGTCGACAGGGCTGCCGGGATCCAGCACGATCACATCAGCCTGCCGCTGGACAGCTTCGCGATGAGACAGTGATCAGCTACCCGTCGTCACCACAGCAGGCGAAACCTCTCCTCCAGTGCGGTCATCCCCGAGGTGACGAGTTTCACGTCATTGACGGCTGAGATCAGAGTGCAACCCTTGTCGATGACCATCTCGGCGTAGTCCGGGGTGGGCGTGACCGCACCCCAGCTCTTCCCGTGAGAGCTGCATGCTCGCGCCACACGATCGATGGCCGCGATGCACAGCTCATGAGTGAAATCGCCGGTGACACCCAGCGCTTGGCTCAGATCCGATGGCCCGATGAACAGGGCATCCACACCGTAGATGGCGGCGATGGCTGGAGCCTCATCGACGGCCTGGGCGGTCTCGATCTGTATGGCGACAAAGGTCTCCTCGTTGGCTCGTGCCGTGAACTCGGCGATCTCGACGGTCCCAAAGCGGCCGTCATGGCCCAGCGGGTTGAGACCTCGCCGGCCACGTGGGTGGAACTTCGCCCAGGCGACGATCTCCTCGGCTTGTGCCGCCGTGGTGACCTGGGCCGCCATCACCCCCATCGCCCCACTCTCGAAGCAACGTGTAACTGTTGCGTAGTCGGTGGGAGGCACTCGAACGAAGCTCTCCAGCCCGTGTGCCTTGCCGGCGGAGACTGCGATCTCGATGTCGGCCACAGTGAGCCCGGCGTGCTCGACGTCGATCCAGAACCCGTCGAAGCGACCATGCATCCCCAGGTAGTGGATGATGTTGGGGTGGAACATCCGGCCCACGCCAAACACGTTGAGGCGCTCTCCGGCCTGGAGACGTTGTTTCATGGTGGCGGGCATCGATCCTCCTCGGTTGACTGCTCTTTGGCCGACTCCGCCTGTGAGACACCGGGTGAGGGTAACTAGGCAGAATGTATGATGCACCTTATGAAGTTTCCCCGGCGTCGGGCTCGCTCCGCTCATCGGAGGAGACACGAAAGGAGAGCGCACCGATGCCGGTCATCGATCTCCATGCCCACGTGACACCCGAGCGCTACAAGGAGGCGATACGCAAACGCGGGTATTGGTACGGGCTCGATGCCTCCGCCGGCGAGCTGTCCCGAGGGGGGTTTGCCAAGCTTCTCCCGGAGAGGTTGGCCGAGATGGACCGTTTCGGGGTGGACATGCAACTGTTGACACCGACCGTCGGCTTCTACCAATACGACAACGCCGTCGATGTGACCAAGCTGATCCACAGGGAGTGCAACGATGAGATCCACGAGATGATCACCGAGCACCCCAACCGGTTCATGGGGATGGGGATGGTCCCGATGCAGGACCCGCCCTCCGCCATAGCCGAGTTGGAGCGTCTCATCGGCGATCTGGGTTTCAAGGGCGTGATCATCAACGACCACGTGGCTGGTGAGACATACGACAGTCCACGGTTCCTCCCTTTCTTCGAGGCGGCCCAAGGCATTGGAGCGCTGCTCTTCTTCCATCAAGGTGGAGCCACGTGTGTCACCGAGCGGATCGACAGGTACAAGCTGCCGAATGCGGTGGGCAACCTCACCGAGCGGGCACTGCTCTTCGCCACGCTCGTGTTTGGCGGAGTCCTCGACCGGTTCCCCGATCTGAAGATGCTGCTCGCCCACGGCGGGGGGTACACGCCATATGGTGTGGCGAGGATGGACAAAGTGGCCGGTGCCCTGGCCGGAGACTTCGACGGCACCATGAGACCTCCCTTTGGGCCCAACGACGGGTTCAACCATGAGAAACCGCCGAGTGAGTACCTCGATCGCTTCTTCTACGACTGCTGCACCTACGACGGGGCGGTGCTCCGCTTTCTGATCGACACCGTCGGGATCGACCACGTCGTGCTCGGCACCGACTATCCGGCCCCGATGTTCCTCCACGACCCGGTCAACTGGGTGCGGGGCCTCCCCCAGCTCAGCGACTCGGAGAAGGAGGCGATCCTGGTGGGCAACTCCAACGAGTTGCTCGGAGTGTGACCGCGGACACGGTGACCCGGCTGAGGTGGGAAGTCAGAGGAGCGGGCCACGTCAGGTGGTCTCTCCCGGCACCGCCGCGTCAAGAGTGGTGAGCACCGAGATCGTCTTCGACCTCGAGACGAGAGCCGACCTCCCGTAGCCGGGCGAGGAGGCTCTCCGGCACCGGGATCCCGTGCTCTCTCTGTTCCCTTTCGAGACGTGACGCCGCCTCCCCTGGTATGTGAACCGAGCCCGGCTCTCCCGAAGCTCGCATCTCTCGCAGCTGACGGTCGATGTCGGCCTTGAACTCGTCGATTTCCCTGAACAGGTCCGGCCTCATCACGAACATGGCCTGCCCTGTGTTGGCCGCCACGTCGGGGACCGTCCGGTGGTCGATGACATCCGAACCGAACGCTGCGTCATTGAGCACTCCTGCCAGCAATCCGATCGCCATGTTCAACCCCGAGCCTTTGTAGCCGCCGATCGGCATGAGGAAACCCTCGTCGGCGCGTCCTGGGTCGGTGATGGGAAAGCCGGTCCTGTCGATGACCCAGCCCTCCGGCATGGGCTCACCCCGCTGTGCAAGCACCTTGATCGTCCCATGGGATGCCACGGTGGTGGCGATGTCGAGTTGGAACGCCGGCTCCTCTCCCGAGGGAATGGCGATCGATATCGGGTTGGTGCCGAGAAGCGGCTGGTTGCCTCCCCATGGCGGCATCACGTTGGCGCTGGCAACCGCCATGTAGATGGCGATGAGCCCTTTGTCGAGAGCCAGGCCGGTGTAGACACCGGCCGCCCCCGCGTGGTTGGAGTGAACCGTCCCCACCCATGCCATCCCACTCTCGGTGGCCTTGTCGATGGCGGTTTCGGCGGCCACGGTCATGACGACCTGACCCAGGCCGTTGTCACCATCGACGAGGGCGCTGACCGGGGTCGCCCGACGAATCTGGAGGTTCGGCCTCAGGTTGATGCCGCCACCCTCGATCCTGGTCACGTACTGGGGCACGCGGATTATCCCGTGCCCGGTGCGGCCTCGGAGATCCGCCTCGAGGAGACGGCGAGACGTCACCTCTGCCTGGTCGACGAGGACACCGAGTTTGGTGAAGACAGCCACCACGAAGCGGTGGAGACGCTCCGGATCGAGTCTCAATGCTCGAATTGCTCGACGGTCTCACCCGTGTCGGCGTACGTACGCGTCACGTGGGTGCTCCCGTAGACCCACAGGATCCTCATAGGGGTGGACCCGGTGTTGACGAAGCGGTGGATCTCTCCGGCAGGGATCTGAGTCGTGTCGTAGGGCCGGGCAGGAATCTCCTCCCCGTTGAGCACGGCCACGCCCTCTCCTTCGATGATGGTCACCTGCTCGATGGTGTTGTGGCTGTGGAGCCGGATACCTGTGCCGGGCGGGAAGCTGGTCACACCCATGCTGAAAGTCTGACCCTCGAGGGGAGTTGGGGTGAGACGTCTGCTCTCGATGCCGTCGCCCCGGGCGACAGGCTCCGCGTCGTCGAATCTGATCAGCTTCGCCATCGGCAGCGCACGGGTCTCATGCCATGAACCTACCGCCGTTCACCGAGAGGGTCTGACCGGTCATGTAGCCGGCATCGCCGGAGGCGAGGAAGACGACCCAGCCGGCCACCTCATCCGGTTGCTGGTAGCGGGCCAGAGGAACCGTCTCGGCGGTAGCCCTCAACTCCGCCTCGTCGCGGAGCTCAGCTATTCGCTCGGTGAGCACCGCCGACGGGGCGATGCAGTTCACCGTGATGCCATGCCCGGCAAGCTCGGTGGCCATCGTCCGCGTCAACGCCTGGACACCTGCCTTGGCAGCGGCGTACGGCGGAGAGGTCTGCCATCCAACCGTCTGGCCCGCCAAGGAGCCGATGTTGATGATCCTTCCCTGGCCCGTCCCACGCATCAGAGGGATGATCGCCCGAGAGACGAGGAACACCGAGGTCAGGTTGAGGTCCAGAGTCGCGTGCCACTGCTCGAGCGTGACCGTCTCCAGCGTCAACCGAGCCGGAAACCCTCCCGCGTTGTTCACCAACACGTCGACCTGCCCCGACCCCTCGGCGATCCGATCCCGGGCAGCGGTCACTTCCTCCTCCGAGGTCACGTCACAACTGATGAACTCCGAGCGCTCCAGTGTGCCGCAGAGCTCGGCGCCCCTGACCTGGTCTACGTCGAGAAGGTAGACGTAGTCACCGACATCGTGGAGACGTTGCGCGATTGCCCGCCCGATACCGGTGCTGGCCCCCGTGACCACGGATATCCGGTGCGACGGGCCGGTCACACCGTTGCCAGCTCGAGCAGCCCGCCGGGGACAATCGACCGGGCCAGATCGATGGCCGGTGCGGAAGCCTGGCGAAAGCTGGACCGCTCGGCCTCTTCGAGATCGACGAACTCGATCCCCTCACCCGCCATCCTGGCTCGATACCTGAGCTCCAGGGCGGCGGCCTCTCCTCGTTGGATCTCGATCGCCGACCGCGCCGCCTGCTCCACGATACGACGGACATCGGGATCGAGATCCTCCATGGCCCTCCGGTTTGCCCAGAGCCCCCGGGCGCCGTAGAGATGACCGGTCATTGTGACGTATCGATGGACTCGATCAACGCCGTATGCCACCGTGTTGGCCAGGGGGTTCTCCTGGGCGTCGACCTCGAGTCGCGAGATGAGATCGATGGCCTCGTTCAGCTCCACGGCCACCGGAATCGCCCCCCATGACCTGATGAGCGCCTCATGTATCCGATTCGGCTGCATCCGCACCGACATGCCCTCGCAGTCCTCGGGTCTGTGAACTGGCCGGAGGCGATTGGTGAGATGGCGGAACCCGTTGTCCCAGAACCCGAGGACCTCGAACCCGGTGGCATCACGCACGGCTTCACCGAGCCTGGCACCGAGGGGCCCGTCCAGCGCCTGGTGAGCTTGTTCGAGGTCGTCGAAGAGGAACGGGATCTCCAGGACGTTCAAGGAGGGCACACGTTCCCCCAGATAGCTAGAGGAGAAGTAACAGAGGAACATCTCGCCCGACTCGACCATGTCGAACAGGTCGGTGTTGGGCCGCCCCGCATCCATGATGTTCCATGTCACCTCGACCGTCACCTCACCGCCGGTCTCCATCTCGACGATGTCGCGAAATGTGGCCAACCCGCGGCCATGAGCGCTGTCCTGGGGTCCGTAACCCCCGATCCATAGCCGTTGCGAGCTCATTCGCTGGTGCCAGCCCATGCCGAGGACGATCGATCCTCGATCGTATAGTATGCAGAATCAATCTGTCGAATGGGCAAGGAGCAATTGGCATGGCAGAAGAACCTTGGAAGAGTGACAAATGGTTCTCGAGCCCCTGGAACTACCTCCCCGAGGTCACCCAGGATTTTGCCCTCCCCGACCGGGTGCAGATTCACGATGTAACCCTGCGTGACGGCGAGCAGCAAGCCGGCGTCGAGTTCACCGCCGACGACAAGATGAGGATCGCCGAGGCCCTCGCCGACGCCGGCATCCACAGGATCGAGGCCGGCCTCCCCGCGGTCTCACCCTCGGACAAGCTGGCGATCGAGCGGATGGTGGAGGCCGAGCTCCCCACCGAGATATACGCCTTCAGCAGATGCATGTTGCCCGACGTGGAGCTCGCCTTGGACTGCGGTGTCTCGGGCGTCGTCATGGAGGTGCCGGCGAGCCACCATCTCATCGAAAAGGCATATCGATGGCCCGTGGAGAGGGCGATAGAGGCCTCCGTCGAGGCCACCAGGTACGCCCATGAGAACGGCCTCCAGGTCACTTTCTTCCCCATCGACGCCACCAGATCGACCATGACCCAACTGCTCGACGACCTCGAGGCCGTGGCAACAGACGGGCACGTCGACAAGATCGCCTTGGTGGACACCTTCGGTGTCACCTCCCCCCACGCGATCCGCTATTACACCCGGAGGGTCAAAGAGCGTCTCGACGTCCCCTTGGAGACCCATTTTCACATGGACTTCGGGATGGGCGTGGCCAACAGCATCCTCGCCGTCGCCGAGGGAGCGTCGGTCGTCCATACCACGGTCAGCGGCATCGGGGAGCGGGCCGGCAACGCGCCAACGGAGGAGACCGTCCTCGCCCTGCTCACCATGTATGGCATCGACACCGGGATCAAGACCGAGACCTTCACCAAGATCGCCCGTCTGGTCGCCGAGCTCTCCGGTGTCGAGCAGCCCAGCAATCGCCCGGTGACTGGTGACATGCTCTACAACGTGGAGTCGGGCATCATCGCCACGTGGGTCAACAACGTCGGGGATGATCTGCTCGAGCCGTTCCCATTTCGCCCGGAGCTGGTGGGTCAGGCGGATCCCAAGATCGTCCTGGGCAAGGGATCCGGGTTGGACTCGGTGTCCATCTGGCTCGGCAACAACGGGATCTACGACGCCGAGACCAAGGAGATCGAGGCAATCCTGGCCGAGGTGAAGGGGAGGTCGCTGGCCAAGAAGGGCCTGTTGGACAATGAGGAGTTCATGGAAGTGGTCCGGGAAGTGATCCCGGGCAGGGTTGGCTGAGCAACCAGTGGCTCGTCGGCTCGGAGAGGCGCCCACTATTTACGCGACAGACCATTAGAGGAGATACAGATACAAATGAGAGAAGCCTTCTTCACGCTGAGCACAGACTGGAAAGAGGGGATCAACTGGGCCAAAGTCCGCGAATATCGGCTGGCGAGAGCCCACGCGGCGATGGAGCGTCACGGGCTGGGGGCGATGCTCTTGTTCTACGACGAGAACATGCGATATGTCTCCTCGACTCTCACCCCCGGGTGGAACCGGCTCAAGCCAGGGCTGCGTTATGTCGTCTTGCCCCGGGGCAAGCCGCCAATCGTCTACGAGCAGGGTGACATCGGATTCCATCTCGAGGTTCACAATCCCTGGATTCCCAAGGAGAACATCCGCTACTCCTATGCCTGGATCAAGGGTGCGATCGGGCCGGCAGCCGAGCAGCAGGTGGGCAAATTCCTCAACGCGTTGTTGAACGACCTCGAGGAGGCCGGCGTCAAGGATGAGCCTCTCGGAGTCGACTTCGTCGACATCAACCTGGTCCGGGAGTTCCAGAAGCGGAACATCGACTGGACCGATGGGATGACCCCGATGATGGAGGCACGGGCCATCAAGAGCCCGGACGAGATCAAGGCGTTCTCGATCGTGGGCGCCATCTGTGACTACATCCACTATGAGATCACCAACTACATCAAGCCCGGGCTTTCCGAGAACGAGGTCGCCGCATTTGGATTCGAGAAGCTCTATTCGATCCCCGGAATGGAGGACGTCGAGGACGTCATCGTCTCGTCGGGCCCCAACGCCTGGCCGAACTGGCGCAACTTTTCGGACCGGATGATCCGGCCGGGCGAACTGGTCATCATCGACCTCGCCGCTCTCACCTGGAACGGGTTCAAATCCTGTGTGTACCGGACCTACTGCGTCGGTGGCGAGCCGACCGACGAGCACAAGCAGACATACGATCTGGCGCACAAGTGGCTGTGGGACTCCATCGAGGCCACCAAGCCCGGTGTCACCACCGCGGACGTCGCCTCGAAGTGGCCGTCGGCCAAAGAGATATGGGGCTACGAGGAAGAAGACCAGGCCGCAGCCAACTTGTGGGGCCACGGTCTCGGGCTTGCCCAATACGACCCTCCAGTGATCTCCCGGATCTGGTCGCTCGACCACCCGGTGACCATCGAGCCCGGAATGACCTTCGCTCTGGAGACCCAGCACGGCAAGCTGCATGACCACGGCGTTCGTCTCGAGGAGATGCTCTACGTGACCGACACCGGCATCGAGTTGGTCTCCACCTACGCCAGCCACCAGATCATCTCGGTCAACTGAGCCCCTATCTTCCCGGGGTGATAGTCGATCTCGATCACGAGGGGAGTCTCGATCCCGTCCGGGTCGGGTGGAAATCGGCAACCCTGGCCCGAGCAAGACGGTCCGGCCTTCCGGTGCTCCCCGGATTCGTGGTCCCTGCCTCGACATCGGGTCGGCATATGGAGATCGGTGCCTTTGCCCTCGAGTCGCGAGGGTCGGGTGGCGCCCGTCTGGCGGTGGCCGAAGTGCCCGCACCGGGCTCTGACGACCTGGTCCTCGCCGGGAGACGACTGTCCCACTCCCTGGTGGCCCGGTCCTCGACCATGCTGGAGAGCAAGGGTCAATGGGCCGGCGCCTTCACCTCGTACGTTGGCATACCCCCCGAACAACTACCCAAGGCGATCGTCGGATGTTGGGCTTCTGCCTTCTCGGTCGACTCGTTGGCCAGACAGAGAGCCGAAGGCGTGAGACCCGGCTCGATCGGCATGGCGGTCTTGGTCCAACCTGCTCTACGGCCTGAGACCGGCGGCGGTGCCGACATCGAGCCCGACGGCTCCATCGTGGTTCGCGGTGTCAAGGGACCACCCGGCCCACTGCTCCAGGGGTGGGTGTCGGGCTTCGACGCTCGTCTCGGCCCTCACGGATGGGTGGGAGATGAGTTGATCGAGCTGGCCGGCACACGCGCACTCGACGAAATCCGGGAGTCTCTCCTCAGGGCAAACGGCCTTCTCGGAGTCAATCGCTGTGAGTGGGCGACCGATGACGGTCTGTGGCTGCTTCAGCTGGGGAAGATCAACGATGTCGAACCCAGCCCCGCAACGCCTGCCGGCATCACCCAGGAGATGATCCCGACCATCAGGGCCGTGATGGCCGCTCCGGGCCCCCTCGGCGAGGAGCTGGTCCTCCCCTGGGCCATCGCCGGCGATTCCACCCTGACCGAGCCGGTGCGAGGCGGTGTTGCCGACCTGCGGCGGGCCCGGGAGCTGAGCGGCCGGCTCACCTCGGCGGTGTGGGGACTGCCACCCGATCAGGCGATGTCAGCAGCGCAAGACCTCCTCGTCCGACTCCGGGGGCCTGAGCCCGCTCCGGCCCTGAAAACCATCCGCGACCTCCGCCTTCCTGACCACGGCCTCGCCGCCGAGTTGATCGGCCACATCGACGGGCTCAGGGTGGCCATGGCCGATCGGGGCGCCGTGGCCAACCCGATGGACGCATGGCGCATGTCGACGGGTGAGATCGAAGCCGTCCTGGCCGGCAACCGCAGACCGCCGCCCAGCCGTGTCGGGACCGGCTCGTGGGAGCCCCTGGTCGCTGCCGTTGTGTTGGCCTACGGCGCACGGCACAGCGGCGTCCCCGCATCCGGCGGCATCGGCGCCGGGCTCAGGTCTGATATCCCGCACTTGGGCGTCGCAGGCGGCCTGCCCCACCGGAGGGTGGTGACAGCCCCGGAGGCTGTGCCTGCTCTCTCCCAACTCCTATGGGACAGTGCAGGACTGGTCACCCGTGTGGGGAGCCCGGCCGCCCACGTCTTCGAATCTGCACGCTCACTGGGAGTCCCCGCGGTGTCCGGGGTGACCTTGGGCGAGGGGGACGAGCAGATAGTTGCGGTGGATGGCTACGCAGGGGTCGTCGCAGTCATGTCATTGTCTCCCCGGCCATGACCGAGGGCGGACCGGGATCCTTCCGGGTCTCCTCACTTGCGAGATCGGTGTACATACCCAACCTCCTGTTCTCGATCGGGCAGGGTGCGGCCATCCCGGTCATCGCTCTCCTCGCCCTCGAATTGGGAGCCTCGCCAGCCGTCGCCGGTGTGGTGGTCGCCCTCCGCGGCGTCGGCACCATGATCTCCGACATCCCGGCAGGCATCCTGGTTGCCCGTATCGGCGAGAGACGGGCGATGATCCTGGCCGGGGCCATGCTCACCGTGGTCTCCGTCGGAATCTGGCTGGCGCCCTCGCTGGGGCTGTACGCCGTCCTCGTCACCCTCATGGGATGCACGTGGTCGGTGTGGCTGCTCGCCCGGATCGCATTCGCCACCGGATCCTCACCGGTTGGATACCGGGGGCGGGTGATGTCGATGATCGGCGGGGTCCACCGGATCGGGCTCCTGATCGGCCCTCTGCTGGGGAGCCTGGTCATCACACGAGGAGGGCTGGCCGACGCCTTCCTGGTTCTGGCTGCCCTGGCCGCGGCGGCATCGGTGACCATGGCGGCCGCCAGATCGACCGAGTTCACTCCCGAGCCGACAGACGGGCCCGAAGGACGTGTCACCGTGGTAGGCGTTATCAGGGATCACCGGCGAACACTCTCGACCGCAGGCTCGGTGGCTGTGATCACACAGGTATTGCGGAGCTCACGAGAGGCACTGATCCCGCTGTGGGGCGACCATCTCGGGATCACCCCAGCGACCATTCCGCTGGTTTTTGCTGCCTCGGCGGCCGTCGAGAGCCTTTTTTTCTACCCGGTGGGCATGGTCATGGATCGAAAGGGACGCAAGTGGGCCGCCGTGCCTGCAACCGCATTGCTCTCTTTGGGCATCGCCGCCATCCCAATCACGTCGGACCTCGCCTCTCTCACCGTGGTTGCATTGGTGATGGGTCTGGCCAACGGTTTGGGGTCGGGCATGAACATGACCCTGGGCTCCGATTTGTCGCCTCTCGCCGGCCGGAGCCGCTTCCTCGGAGTGTGGCGACTCGTCAGCGACCTCGGGACCGTCGGCGGTCCTCTGCTTGTCGCGGTCACCACCTCGGTGGCAACTCTCGGCGCAGCGGCGCTCATGGTCGGAGGAGTTGGAGCCGCCGGAGTGTTGGTCCTCTGGCGTCTGGTCCCGGAGACACTCGGTAGGGAGGTACCGGGTGGGTGACCAAGTGACGAGTGTTCGCAACCTCACCCGGCTCGCCGAGCTTGCCGGACGCCCCCCCCACGATGAGCCGAGGCTCGATGGCGCCCAATCAGGTGATCCCATAGAGCCGGGCGGCGTTGCCTCCCGAGATCGCAGCCCGGTCATCGTCGCTGAGGTCGTCCGTCGCATCGATCAACCCCAGCGGGTCGGTCTCGCTCATGTCGAATGGGAAATCCGTCCCGAGCATGACCCGCTCCACGCCAACGACATCGATCAGATGGCGCAGGTAGAGAGGTTGGAAGACCATCGTGTCGTAGTAGAGAAGTCTCATGTAGTGGCTGGGCGAATGGTCGGGGATACCGATCCGCGTCTCCGGCCTGACCTTCCATGTGTGATCGGCGCGGGACGCATAGAAGGGCAGGTAGCCACCACCGTGCAGGAGCACGAGCTTGATCTCCGGATGCTCTTCGAAGAGGCCGCTGAAGATCATCCGTGTCGCCGCGACCATTGTCTCCAACGGGTTGCCTATGCAGTTCACCAGGAAATAGTCACCGAATCGCTGGCTCTCCGGGTAGCCGTTGGGGTGCAGGATCACCGGGACACCCTTGGCCTCGACAGCCTCCCAGAACGGCCGGAACCGCGGCTCGTCCAGGTTGTGACCGTCGACGGTCCCCCCGATCTGGAGCCCCTTGAACCCGAGCTCGTCCACCGCCCGGTCCATCTCGGTGATGGCCATGTCGACACTTTGGAGAGGCACCGTGGCGCCGAGGGCGACAAACCGTGCAGGGTTGTCGCTCACGGCCGCGGCGAGGTTGTCGTTCTGGATCCGGGCCGACTCGCCGGCGACCTCGGCAGGTGCCCAGTAGAAGTACTCGGAGACGAACGTCGCCAGGCCCTGAATGTCGACGCCCATTCGGTCCATTTTCTCGATGCGGGCCGCCGGGTCGGTGAGCCGATCGACGATGCCGGGGAACATCACCCGGTTGTGCTCCCGCGAATCGGCACCCATGAAATGGTCGTAGGGCTCGTACTCCGGCCTCCGGTGGGGCTCCACCGGCCCGCGGCTGGCAGAAGTTGCGAGATGACAATGGATGTCGATGGTCGTCATGGCCTTCCTCGAGCCGTCGATGGGGACCTTGGCACCATACCCATTGCACCCCTGACAACTGCTGTCACATCATGACCGGGCCGATCAGGGATTTGATCTGGGAGTCGTACGAGCACCCGCCCAAGGATCGCCGGCTCACCTCGGGGGCGATCTACGTCCTCTTGGTGGTCGTGGTACTGATCCTGGGCCTCAACTGGCCGATCATGGCGACCGGGGTGGCGGCCATCAAACCGGTGTGGATGGGCGTCTTCCGGTTGGGAGGGGCTGCTCTCGCAGTCGTGATGATCGCCGTGTTGAGGGGACGAATCGTCGTGCCGCCCCGCCGAGATCTGCCCATCGTCGCCTCGATTGCGATCTTTCGCCTCGGCGCGGTCACATTGTTGGTCTTCACCGCCCTTCAGATGATCCCGGCGGGACGCTCCTCGGTCGTGGCATGGACGACCCCGTTGTGGACGGTGCCTCTCGCCTCGATATTCCTCGGTGACCGCATGACGGCCAGGAGATGGCTCGGTCTGACTCTCGGCATGATCGGAGTGGTCGTCCTGTTCGAGCCATGGGCCCTCGACTGGACCAACTCGGAGGTCGTGACCGGCCACGTGCTGTTGATCGTCGCCGCCATCACGAACGCTTCCACCTCCGTTCACGTTCGAGGGCACAGGTGGAGCATCACTCCCCTCGATGCGCTGCCGTGGCAGCTCTCGGTCGCCACCGTGATCGTGCTCACTCTGGCGCTGACCGTCGAGGGGCCACCTCTGATCGATTGGACCCCGACGCTGGTGGGAATCGTGGCCTATCAGGGCATATTGGCCTCGGGTATCGCCCTTTGGGCACAAATCGTGATACTCCGCAATATCGACCCGGTGTCGGCCAATCTCACCATGATGGGTGTGCCTGCCGTCGGCGTTGCCTCATCTGCGTTGCTGCTCGGCGAACAGATCACAGCCGGGCTGGGCACGGGGCTGATCCTCGTGACGATTGGGGTTGGCCTGAACTTGATCGGTGATCCGAGGCCGAGCCATCTCGCCCCGGATGGAGGCCAATGAAACCGCGATCGAGTGCCCCAGTTATTCAGTCGTTTCCGTGTGTCTCGTCGAAGGCATCGATCGACGTCCGCAGGTGCTCCTCAAGTGCGGCCACGGCGGCATTGGCGTCACGGTTCTCGAGAGCCTCGAGGATGTTGGCGTGGTCATGATTGGCCTTGTCGCGCAGCGAGGGCTTGTCCTTGAGCGAGGCACCGATGTACATGACCGACGCGTCTTGGAGGTTGCGAATGATCGCGGCCAGCCGTGGCGACGCCGCGGTCTCGTACACCGCCATGTGGAACACCCGGTTTCGATCGACCCAGTCCGCCGAATGGGGCTCGTCGATCATGCTCTGGTGAAGGCTGCGGAGACGGGTGAGCAAGGCGTCACTGACCTTCGGGACCGCCTGTCTCATGGCGAGCGGCTCCAAGAGCATGCGGATCGCATAGATGTCATGGACATCTGCGGTGCTGAGCTCGGAGACGATGGCGCCCCGGTGGGGGTCGAACTGCACGAGGCCCTCGGTCGCCAGATCGCGCAATGCCTCCCGCACCGGGGTGGTGCTGACGTCGAGCATCGCCGCCAGCTCTGCTTGGACCAATCGCGTCCCGCCGGTCACCTCGCCTTTGAGGATCGCCCGCCTCAGTACGCCGCGGACATACTCGTGAGCTGTTTGACGGGCATTCGAGAATTCCTGATCGGCCAGATGCAGCCCAAACTCGGGGGTCATCTCCATGACCCGATGCATCCTACAAACCGCCCGCTGGGGGCGCGGGGAGAACCCGCGGCCGGGGGTCTTGGGACCGAGGAGGGCTCTAGGATGAAGGGCCCGTCTCCAGGAGAGTCTTGAGAGCAGTACGAGTGGTCGGCGCCGACGTCATCGAGCTCGCCGATGTGCCCGAGCCGTCGGAACCTGGTCTGATCGGTGTCGAGGTTCACCTGGTCGGCATCTGCGGCACCGACACCAAGATCGTGTCCGGGAAGATCCCCGTCCAGTACCCACGGATCCTCGGTCACGAGCTGATCGGACGGGTCGTGTCGGCCCCGCCAGGGTCGCCCATCTCCCCCGGCACGAGGGTCCTCGTCGATCCTGGCGTCGCCTGCGGGTGGTGTGACCTCTGCGTTTCGGGCCGACCCCATCTCTGTCGGAATGGAGGCCTGATGGGTCGCGATGTCGACGGTGCCTTCACCGAGTACGTCATGGCGCCGCTCGACCGCGTCATCCCGGTCCCCGACGTGATCTCGGACAAGGCAGCCGGTTTGCTCCAGGTCTTGGGGACCTGTGTCCACGCGGTGAAAAGCGCCAATCCGTTCCCCGGCCAGGTCGCCGGCGTGATCGGGCTCGGGGTGGCCGGCCAGCTGATCTCCCAGCTCCTCAGGCTGGCTGGCATGACCGTCGTGGGCATCACCCGCTCCGAGTGGAAACGTGACCTCGCCACCGCATTGGGCGCCGAGGCGGTCGCCGACCCATCCGAGGCTGCCTCCGTCTTGGCCCATCACACGTCGGGCCGTGGCCCAGACCTGGTGGTGGAGGCGGTCGGGACCGAAGCCACGCTCTCCCAGGCCATCGAGCTGGTGACGATAGGTGGTGAGATACTTGCCTACGGGACCATCACCGCAGGTGGCTCCGGGCTCCCCTACTACCAGCTGTATCACAAGGAGTTGACTCTCCACAATCCGCGGGCGGCTCTGATCGGCGACTACGCCGACGGTGTGGGACTGGCTGCAGCCGATGCGCTGAGCCTGGAGCCGATCGTCACCCACGAGCTCGATCTCTCCGATGCAAGGAAGGCGTTCGACCTCGTGCACGATCCCTCATCGCTCAAGGTGCTGATGAGGGTCGCCTGACCCCTTGATCTTGGCCTCACCCGTCTCACCGGCGTTGGGTGAAAGCCCGGCCGTATCAGCCGTCATCCTTGGTGTGGGTCATCGTGCATGTTATAGGATCGCCCTGATCGACTGACGATCGCGGAGGAGACATGGCGACATACAAGGTGGTGGTGAGCGATCAGGTGTTCCCCTCGGTCGACGTGGAACGATCGATCCTCGCCGAGATCGGCGCTGAGGTGACTGTTGCATCCGGCAACATCGACGCGGTCCTCGAGGTCGCCGCCGACGCCGATGCCGTGCTCAACACCTATTTGCCTTGGGATGCCAGAGCGATCTCGGGGCTCCAGAGATGCAGGATCATCGCCCGCTATGGGATCGGTGTCGACAATGTCGACCTCGATGCGGCTGCCGATGCCGGCATCGTGGTCACCAATGTGCCCGACTACTCGGTGGAGGAGGTGGCGACCCATGCATTGGCTTTGATTCTGACCACCCTGCGAAGGGTTGGAGCCGCCGACCGCTCGGTCAGATCGGGCACCTGGAGCATCGACAGCTTTCGGCCAATCCATCGTCTATCGACGCTGACGGTCGGCTTCATCGGATATGGTCGCATCGCCCGGCGACTCGCCGCCCCCTTGAGGGCTCTGGGGGCCCAGCTCGTGGCCTACGACCCGTACATCGATCCGGGTTCAGACCTCCCCCCACTGGTCGATCTGGACGAGCTGCTCGGCTCCGCCGACATCGTGTCGCTACACCTGCCTCTGACCCCCGAGACCAGGGGCCTGATCGGTGTGGCGGAGCTGGCGAGGATGAAACATTCCGCGATTCTGGTCAACACGTCACGTGGCCCACTCGTCGATCTCGACGCCCTCACCGCCGCTCTGGCCGACGGCCGTCTGGCGGGCGCCGGGCTCGACGTGTTCGATGTCGAGCCTCTCGACCCGGACCGGGTGTCGGGAATCCGGAATCTGACCGTCACGCCTCACATGGCCTACTACTCCGAAGAGGCCCTCGAGGAGTCGCAGCGCAAGGCAGCGACGCAGGTGAAGAAGGTGCTGACCGGTGAGCAGCCCGATTACCGGGTGAACTGATGTCTCCACAGCAGAACATCGTCGAAGAGGGGTCGTTCGATCGATCCGAGTATGCCCATGAGCTCGGCAAGGCGTCTGCGAACCATGATCTCGGGAACACGCTCTGGTTCGAAAACGACCGGATCCGGGTCTGGGAGGTCAGGCTGGAACCTGACGAGCGGGGCCCCTTCCACGCCCATACCACCAATTACTTCTGGACTGTGGTCGACGCAGGCCGCGGTTTGCAGCGATCGGCTGACGGGTCATTCGTCATACGTGACTATGCGTTGGGCGAGACCCGGTATCTCGAGAACACCCCGGAAAGCCCCCTGATCCACGATCTCGAGAATGTGGGGAAGACCGTCCTCAGGTTCGTGACCGTGGAGCTGCTCTGAGCAGCCGACCTGCCGGGGGCTCATAGTGGGCAACAGGGCCAGCAGGCAGCTCGAGCGACGACCCATGTTGGCAGCGGTCGTCTTCACGGGAACGGGTGTTCTCCCCTTGTACCTGGTGAGCAGCCAGATCCTCCAGCTGAGCGATGACCTCGGCTTCGGTGTGGGCCAGCTGGCGATAGCCACGAGCACCTTCACGGGTCTGTCCGCGCTGGTCGGGGGCCCGGCAGGCGGCCTCGTCGCCAGGATCGGTGCCACCCGGGGTTTCCGCATCGGGGCCGCCCTCACCGTGATCGCATGCGCACTGGCTGCGCTTGCCACGGTTTCATGGCTGATCCCCATTGCCACTGGCATCGCCGGTGCCGGAAACGGTCTGATACAGGTTGCGGCCAACCTCGCCATCTTTGATGGGGTGCGTCGGGGCCGCCAGGGTGTCGCCTTCGGAGCCAAACAGGCGGCGATTCCCCTTGCCGGCGTCCTGGCGGGCCTCGCCCTTCCGGTCGTTGGGCTGGCCATCGGATGGCGCTGGGGATTTGTCTTCGCTGCGACGCTCGGGCTCGCACTCCTCTTCTCCGTGCCCGTCTTCGACACCGAGGGAACAACCCACAGAGCCGAGACGTCGACGGGACGTTTGCCCCGATCCCTCGTCCCTATTGCGCTTGCCGGGCTCGTCGGGGCTATCGCGGGCAATGGAGTTGCTCTCTTTGTCGTGCCATCGGCCGTCGAGATCGGGATTGGCGAGGCGGCGGCAGGAACCGTGCTCGCTGCGAGCTCCGTGCTCGTTGTGGCGATGCGTGTCGGAGCGGGATGGGTCGTCGACCGCCGCGGGAGCACGGGTCACCTGGAGATGGCCGCACTTGCCGCGACGGGGGCCCTGGGGGCGTTCGCATTGATGTCCGCGACCACACCTGGCCTCTACCTGGTCGCCCTGCCGATCGTATTGCTTGGGGCCTGGGGTTGGCCCGGGATCTACTTCTACACCGTGGTGCGGAGCTTCCCGGAGATCCCGGCACGAGCATCCGGGCTCGTGTTGTCCGGGAATCTCACCGGGACCCTGATCGGGCCCGTGGTGGTGGGTGCCTTCGCGGGTCGCGGTGACTATCCGTCGGCGTGGCTCTTCGTCGGCCTCGCCGCCGCGGTCTCCGCGGCCGGCTTCGCCGTTGCCCACCGTATGGCGCGGCCGGTCGCACCTATGATCGCCTAGTGGTCAGCTCAACGGGAGATCGATCACCTGGTCCTTTTCCACGGACAAATCGGCTGCGACATAGACCTCCATCACCAGCCTGGCCAGCCGGGGATCAACCATCACGTCACGATCCCTATACACCGCCTCGAGGAAGTGAAGGGTCTCACGCTCCATTGGACCTGCGTAGACATGGTCGACGTACTCACCGGGCATCGTCGAGAGCGGGAACTGCGTGCCGGTTCTCACGGTGTGCAACACGATGTCCTTGTGACTCGCGTCCATCATGAGCGCGCCTTCCGTGCCCAAGAACTCGATCCATGTCGTCGAGTAATTGGGATACCCAGCGGGCAGCGACCATCCCGCTCCTATCGTGACGGTCACGCCGTCATCCATGGTGATCACGATGATCTGATGGTCGGGGACACCGTGTTCGGCTCGACGCACGCCATAGGCGACCTGCGAGTAGACCCGAACCGGTTTTCTCGGTTCGAGGGCCCAAAGGGCGAAGTCGATGTCATGAGTGGCCTCCATGGCCGCCGGCGAGAGCTGGGTCCTGGAGCCGATCTTCGCCCCCAACGAGCGTGTTATGTGACGACTCACCAGGACCGCCACCGGGTCGCCCAAGGTGCCGTCGGCAAGGCTTCGTTTGACCAGCGCCTGCTTGGCATTGAAACGTTGCGAATAGCCGATGGTGAACTTGAGGCCGTTCGACTCGGAGATCCCAATCAACTCGTCAGCCTCGTCCAGCGTCATCGCCATCGGCTTCTCCAAGAGGACATGCTTGCCGGCTTCGAGACAGGCCTTCGCCATCGGATAGTGCATGGTCTCCGGGGTCGCGGAGATGATCATGGCGTCGATGGCGGGGTCGGCCACCAGCGTCAGCCAGTCGGTGGTGGCTCGGTGGGCTCCGGTGGAGGCAGCGACCTCGCCCAAACGCGCCTCGTCAATCTCAGCGAGGTGGAGCTTTCCAACCATCGGGCTCTCGGCAGCTGCATGAGCGCGAATGGCCCCACACCACCCAGTCCCGACTATCCCAACCTCGATCGGTTCCATGGCTCTTCCTTTCATGTCGTCTCGACTTTGCCGTCATCCGGCGTCTGGAGGCCTTCTCGGTCCAGGCCGAGAAGACTGGCCGCGTTCCCGCCGGCAATGAGATCCACGTCGGCGGAGGTCAGGCCGGCGACCTTGCCGATCAGGCCGAGTGGGTCGGTCTCACCCATGTCATAGGGATAATCGGTGCCAAGCAACACATGATCCGCCCCGTACCTGCCGATTAGGTATCCGAGTTGCTCGGGGTCGAAGACCATGGTGTCGAAGAAGAACCTCGACAGGTAGTGGCTGGGTGGCCGGGGCAGATCGGCTCTCACGTCCTCACGGGCGTGGTAGGCATGATCGAACCGCCCCGAGTATGCCGGGAGAAACCCACCACCATGGGCCAGGACGATCTTGAGACCCGGATGACGCTCCATCACGCCGTCGAATATGAGCCGACCGGCGCAAATCGTCTCCTCGAGAGGGTGTCCGATGGTGTTGAAGAAGTAGTGATCGGTGAACCTATCCGGCTGGGTGAAGCCTGTCGGGTGGATGAAGACGACGAGCTCGAGCTCCTCGCAGGCATCCCAGAAGGGCTCGAGACGTGGCGAGGACAACTCCTCGCCCTCGACATGGGTGCCGATCTCGATCCCGGCAAAGCCAAGCTCGGTCGCACACCTCCGCAGCTCCGCCACCGCAGCTGCGGTGCTCTGTAAGGGGATGGCGCCGAGACCCACGAACCGATGGGGATTAGCCCGAACAATCGTGGCCAGGTCATCGTTGATGGCGCGAAAGGCGTCAACACCCAGATCGCCATCAGCCCAATAGAAGAGGTGGTACGGGGAGACGCTGAGCGCCTGAACATCGATCCCCATGGCATCCATGTCGGCAAGACGCACCTCGATGGACTCCATCCTCGGTCTCAGGCTCTGCAGCTGGCGCCGGTTGACCTCCCTCGTCAGCTCGTTGCCGATCTGAAGTGGCTTCTTGCCCAGGCGGTCCGCCTCAGCCCGAGCCATCGCGGCAGCGGGCCCACACTCCCGATGGCAGTGGATGTCGATGACCAGGCTCAAGTCGAGAAACACCAATCCAAGATCATGCACAATATAGGACTGAGAATGGGGTTAGAACGACCCGCTTTCACCTGTTCAGCCGGCCTATGCCGGCCCTTCTCCTCATCACTTCCATGACCGACGAGTTGTCCATGTCCCCGAACCCGGCCCTCTCGCCTTCGGCGAGAACATCACGGACCACGGTGACCAAATCGACCGGTGCACCGAGCCCGGCGCCAAGCTCGACGATCAGCCGGGCATCCTTGTGACTCTGGCGAAGCCTGGCATGAGGCTGGTCGTGATCCCCGGTGACCATGCGGTCTCCCCAGACGTCCATCGCCTTGGAGTAGGCAAGACTGTCCTTCAACACGTCGAGGGTGGTGGCGAGCTCCATGCCCGACAGCTCGGCGACCACGAGACCCTCGGCAAGGGCGAGGCGATGGATGGTCAAGAGATGGTTGACGATGAGCTTCATCCGCGAGCCGGAGCCGACCCCACCGACGTGATGGTGTGACCTGCCGATCGATTCGAAGATGGGGCGGCCGCGTCGATAGGCCTCCTCGTCGCCACCGACCATCACGACGAGCTCGCCTCGCTCCGCGATCTCGCCGTTGCCGCTCACCGTCGAGTCGCAATAGGTGATACCCACACGGGTCAGCGTGGCAGCAATCTCGACCGCATCACTTGGCCACCCCGTAGTCGTGTCATACACCATGAGGGGCGAGGCTCCCGAGGTGGACAGGCCACTCTTCCCCAAACACACCTCCCTTGAGATGTTCGAATCGGGCAGCGAGAGCACTGCTCCCCAGCATCCTTGCACTGCTTCGGCGGGTGACCCGAACGGCTCACCACCGGCCCCTTCGAATTCGGCCATGCGGCGCGGGTCCACATCGAACCCACGCAGGCGAAAGGAGTCACCGAGGAGCCGCCGCGACATCCTCGATCCCATGAGGCCGAGCCCGATCACGGCCAACCGATTCTGCTGCATCTCATCGACGCTACCCACACCTTCGAGTCGGCTCGGCGTCACCGACATCCATGCGGATGCGTAGATTCCAATCGACCGGCCCCACATGGGGCCGACACACCGCTAGCTCAACGAAGGAGTCGAAGGTGAATGCAAGAGCAGCGACACGTGTCGCCGTCGTCGGACTGGCCACAGCGGTGCTCGGTGCCCTTGGTGTGGGAGCGGCCTTGGGGATCGTCTACGGGGAGCCGGACGGAGGAGAGCACCCCCATGTGGGATCGATCGTGATCCACATCCCGGAGTTTCTCCCCAACGGAGACGACCTATGGGCGCAATGGTGCTCCGGAACCCTGGTCGAAGGCAGCGGAGATGCGGCGGGGAAGGATGTTTTCTTGACCGCGGCACACTGCGTCGTCGGTCTCCAAGCCGAGCTTCCCCCCACGGCGGAGGTCCTGGTCACATTTGACGAGGAGATAACGCCGGGCGGGACCTTCCATACCGGCGAGATCCACTTCAACCCGAGATTCGGCACCCATGGGCTGGCCGATCTCTTCGATGTCGCCGTCATAGTCCTCGACGAGCCGACGGGGATAGGGCAGTACGGCGGGCTCCCGGAGGAGGGGGTACTCGACGACCTGAAGGATGGTCATGACCTGAGCGACCAGCTGTTCACGGCGGTCGGGTACGGCACGGTCCGGGAGACACGGAGAGGTGGTTTCGCCTCCATCCTCGACAACGTGCGCCGCAACAAGGTCGATCAAGAGTTCCTGACCCTGACGAAAGCATGGCTCACGATGTCGATGAACGAGGCGACCGGGAACGGCGGGACCTGTTACGGCGACTCGGGTGGGCCCCACTTCCTCGAGGGGACGAGTGTCATCGTCTCATTGACAGTCACCGGTGACGCCCCATGCAAGGCAACGGACAAGACCTACCGGCTGGACACCGACTCGGCACGCGACTTCCTGGAGGAATTCGTGGTGCTTCCGTGATGGTCACCGTGTGAACGTCGAGTGTGTGTTACGTGGCGGATTCCGCCACGCGATGCACACTCGACAACGAGGTGCCTCCTCTACCGGGCCGGGGCCTTGCGCCGCGGCTGCGGGCTTTGCCTGGGTCGACGGACCGGCCGCTGCCGATCCCTCTCCGGCTCGATCCTGATCTTGCGCACCGGCTTTCCTATGTCGGCCATGCCAGCTCTTCCCGTTGCGATACCGGCCGGCCCACCCGCACCGCAACCTCGGGATATTTCGCAGCAACCTCCGCGGCCAATCGATGCGTCTCGACCCACATCTCGGTGATGCGGGCGTGTGACGCCCGATAACCCCGCTCGTGCTCGATCACCTCACCCCACATCTCGACCTGACCGATCACGTTCCCGTTGCTCACCATCCGGTCGACGTCCGCGATGCGCTTGGCGGCGTAGACCCCACAGACATGTTTCCACGACGGCGCCGTCTCGCACCTGGGGCAACTGGCCTCGAACAACTCTGTCTCCCACCGGGCGAAAACCCCGTGTAGAGCCGACCCGGTCCAATTCCATGCCCGCCAGCCGACTACCACGTCATTGGACCAGAACATCTCCTCGGGCTCTGGCCCATTGAAGACGGGCGGGAGTGGTGCCAGGCCACGTCGCCTCCCGTCGATCCGGCCCCGCAACCGGATCAAGCCAAGCGAGACCCCGACCGCACCGCTCATCGTCACCAGCGCGCCGACGTTGGTCCACGGAACGGGGAGGTTCACGCTCGACGCATCACCGAGGTCGGCACCGAGTGCGTAGCCGGC
>DASWKM010000067.1:0-31604 GCA_036396635.1 Acidimicrobiia bacterium | reverse complement strand
AGTCGCGGCGATAGTCACGCTTTTGGTGCTCGGGGCGAGCCCGGCCATGGCGGTGCCCAGCGGTGATGTGAGCGTGGAGCCCGTCGTGGAGTTCCTGACACTGGACGGAACATCGGTGAGCAACGATCTGGGTAGCTCGGTGCTGGTGAGGGGGGACGATTCGTTGTGGGCCAAGGTCACGGTCGACGGGTTGCGCCCGGGCGGCCTCTACACCTTTTGGTGGGTGATCATCCCCGACGGCGGCGCCTTCCCCGACGACGCCTTCGTGGCCGGCGAGGGGGCCCGCCTGATCGGACCCGGCGGCCAGGCGACGGCTGTGCTGAAGGCGAAGGCCGGTGACCCCAGCATTGCCGGCTTCCACGTGCCGTTCAATCCGTTGGACTTCGACTTGAGCTCTGCCGAGGTCCACGTCGAGGTGGCCTATCACGGTCAGTCCGAGGATGCCGGGTCGAACCTCTCCACCTGGCGGACCGACTTCTGGACGGGTACAACCTGTCCGAGCTCGTTCGGTCTGAACTCCGACTACGTCGGGTTCGGTGGCGATCTCAACGCCGGAGGCCAGCCGCACTGCCCGGTCTACATCGCAGCGATCCACACACCCTGAGACAGTCGAGGCGGCGTCGGCTTCCCCGACGCCGCCTCAGGTCTCAGGTCTGCGAATGAAATCGAGCCGAAGCGCCGCCCGTAACGTCGAAGAACTCGCAGTTGATTTCACGCGACGGTGCGCTCGAAGGCGAAGGGGATTCCGGTTACCTCTTCCACGCGGCGCCTCCCACCATCACCTGACCTGACAGATGAAAGGAACGTGCGAGGGGTTTGGATCGGACTCCGCCCAGTCGTGCCTGCTCGGATGGCTCATGTGGGTCACGGCGACCTGAACTTCTGATCGGTGCGGGAGGAGGCTGGTCGACACGGGATCTGGCTTGGGTCAGGTCTGGATCTGCGGGGTGGCGACTGTTTGTGTTCGTTCTTTGGTGAATAGCCAGATGCTGACTGTGAGGATCCAGAGGACGTCGAGCCCGCTGAAGATGTATGAAACGGGCGTGATTGACCCAACCGCAAGGATGCCGCTGATCCACGCCAGCCAAGTGGGCCAGGTCCGGGTACGGAACGCCACCACGGAGGCAGCACCAATCAGCGCCGCCAGCGTCACCGGTAGGGCAACCCCGAGGACCGAAGCGTAAAGGTCGTAGGTGAGGGTGGCCGCATCGATACCGATCCCGCCATCGGCGCCGCCGCGGTTGCCTCCTGCAGCGAGGATGCTGAAGACAAGGGCGACGAGACCACCGCCGACCGCACCTCCCCCGAAGGCCACCGCGGAGAGACGACCGGTGTCTCCCTCAGCCGGTCGGAGACTGTGACGGACACTGCCGGCGAACCAGATCAGGAACACCGCCGACAGCACTCCGAGATAGCCAGCCACCTGGATTCGGGTGGCCTCTTCTGTAAAGAAGGTGTGAAGCTCTTCAGCCGGTGGGAGGTCGCCCTTGTTCACCAACAGCCCAGCCACCGCTACCAACACGACGAACACGACCCCGCTGAGCGGTGCTATCCGCTCGGTGCGCGTCCCGGCCATAACTCCTCCTGCTTAGACCCCTCAAAACCTACTCGGTAGACGATGACGATAGAGGTGGCATGACGCCAGGCCGGACCAACGCCTGGCCACCGCCCACGCCCACGCCTTTCACTATGTGGCTTCCACGAGACATGCACCATCGCCGAATTTCTTGGCTGACGGGTAGCTCGTCTCCGACCCGCACGCCTGTTCGCCGGATTCTGTGAACCGTTAGGCGCCCGATAGGCGCCGCGGATGGAAGAATCCGACCAGGAGACGTGAACCCCCTGGTCAGATGGTCGGGCCGGCGGGATTTGAACCCACGACCTCTTGACCCCCAGTCAAGCGCGCTACCAAGCTGCGCCACGGCCCGGAACCGAGGATGGTAGCCGTCGACAGGTCATTCCGGATCGGGTGACCGGCTGCTCGTCCCCAATTCGTAAGCTTCGCTTATGAGTGTCCACACCCGCAATTTCGACGAGCCTGATGAAGTCGTAGAGCTCGAGAAGGTGAGATCGGAGATGGTCAGTCTGGCGGGTATGAGCTTCTCCCATGACATCCACGAGCCGGGGTGGCGCTGGGCGGAGCACGTTCGCCCCCACGTGGGCACGGAGTGGTGCGAGACCCGTCACGTCGGCTATGTGCTCGGGGGGCGCTTGAGGATTCGCCTGAGGGACGGCACGGAGTTCGACTGTCGGAAGGGTGACGTCATGGACATTCCTGCAGGTCACGATGCCTGGGTCCTGGATGATGAGCCTTTGGAAACCCTGGCGTGGATGGGCGGGACGACATGGCTGAGCTCTGTGCAGACCCTCAAGGAGCGGGTGCTCGTGACACTCATGTTCACCGACATCGTCGACTCGACCGCAGCGGCGCAACGTCTCGGTGATCGGGCGTGGGGAGACCTTCTCAATGGTCACAACCAGAGGATGGCCGACACCGTGGATCGTTATCGAGGTCAGCTCGTCAAGCTGACGGGCGACGGTGTTCTGGCCGTGTTCGACGGTGCGGCCCGAGCAATCAGGTGTGCCATCACCTGCCGTCGCGAAGCCAACGATCTCGGCCTGACGATTCGCGCCGCAGTCCATGCAGGGGAGGTTGAGCTGGCCGGAGAGGAGATCCAAGGCGTCGCTGTCCATGAGGCGTCACGCATCATGTCCCATGCAGGTCCGGGTGAGGTTCTCGTCTCGGACATCACCCGTGCATTCGCACGCGACCCTCAGCTGCAATTCGACGATCGCGGGGAGGTTGAGCTGCGCGGGTTGGAGGGGACCGTGCGACTGCACGCTGCGACCGACGTGACGGTCTATCCCTAACCTCCCCAGCCCATGCCGATTTCCGATCGACTCGCCCCCTTCGGGGTGACCATATTCACCGAGATGACCGAGTTGGCCATCAAGCACGACGCCATCAACCTCGGTCAGGGATTTCCCAACTGGGAGGGTGCAGGCTTCGTCAAGGAGGCGGCAGCGGCCTCCATGGCTGCGGGTGGAAACGACCAATACCCTCCGAGCCCGGGCATCCCCGAGCTGAGACAAGCGATTGCCGACCACTACGGGCCCCTCTTGGGAAGATCCCTCGATCCGGGCACAGAGGTCACAGTCACCAGTGGCTGCACGGAAGCGCTCGCCGCCGCGTTCCTCGGACTGGTCAACCCTGGGGACGAGGTGGTTCTCATCGAGCCCTACTACGACGCATACCCGGTGTATGTCTCGCTCACCGGTGCGGCTCCGAGGTACGTCACGTTGCGGCCCCCTGGCTTCGGCCTCGATCTCGACGAGCTGCGGGCGGCGTTCAGCGCGAGGACAAGGGCGATCGTCGTCAACAACCCACACAACCCGACCGGTCGGGTCCTGACCACCGCAGAGCTCGAGGCGATCGCCGAGCTCTGCAATGAGTTCGACGCCCTTGCCATCTGTGACGAGGTGTACGAGGAGATGATCTTCGACGTCGAGCACCATCGGCTGACCACCTTCCGAGGGATGTGGGACCGAACGCTGACCCTCTCCTCCCTTGGCAAGACATTCTCACTCACCGGATGGAAGGTGGGCTGGGCGATAGCGCCACCTGGCCTCACCAGCGGTCTCAGGTCGGCTCACCAGTTCCTCACATTCACGACCCCGACACCGGTCCAGCACGGTGCGGTGGCGGCCCTGCAGGCTCCCACCAGCTTCTACGACCAGATGCGGGCCGGCTACCGGAGCAAGCGGGATCTACTCGCCGCCGGTCTCGAGACCGCGGGATTCGATGTGCATCGCCCTGATGGGACCTACTTCCTCATGGCCGGATACCCAGGCAACGAAGACGACAGGGCGTTTTGCCGTCGTCTGGCCGAGCAAGCTCGTGTCGTGGCCATTCCACCGAGCGTCTTCTACAGCCGGCCAGGTGTGGGATCGAACCTGGTTCGATTCGCCTTCTGCAAAGACGACTCGACGCTGCAAGTCGCCATCGACCGGATCGGCGCGTTCGTCTGACCAACCACACATCATCGTCAAGAAGCCGCGACGCAGTGCCGATCTTCCCATTGGGAGCAAGGCTTGCGCGACAAAACTTTCCGGACAATCGGGGCCTCGGCAGTACTGCTTGGAGTGGTGGTCGCCGGGCTCGCACAGATCAACACCGACCCGGTCACCGCACCGGTCGAAATCGTGGATTCCGCGACGCCGACACCCACAGGTCGACCGCGTGCCGACGCGCGCCCCCCGGTATCGGCTCCGGAGCCTTTCGTCTACCGAATCGGCGTCCTTTCCGGCATTTCCACCGACAACTTCTGGGCCTTCTATGGCGAGCAACCGTCGGTATGGAACTCCTACATCCTCGGTCCGACCAAGCCTGCCCTGTTCACCGTGGACTCATCCAATGGTGTCCTCAGACCCGAGCTCAGCCAATCGGACGTCTCTCCTACCTGGGATGCCACCGGCTGGCGGGTCAGGGTCGATCTCGCCGACGACTTCCGATGGAGTGACGGGACTCCGATCACCGCCCACGACCTCGTGTTCACATTCAACACCGTCCGGGCTCTGGGACTTGGAGGGAGCTGGGCCGAGTCGTTCCCAGCCGCCGTCGAGTCGATTCACGCAGACTCCGATCATCAGGTGCGAATCGAGTTCACCGAGCGACCCAATCTCGCCGTCTGGCCCCACGGTGTGGGCCTGGCACCCATCCTCGCCAAGCACGTCTGGGAGAGCCACACCGACGGCGCCACAGCCGAGTCCCTTTACGCCCTCTCGGGATCGATCGATGTCGGCGGTGGCCCTCTCAGCCTCACCCTGGCCCAAGAGGACGTTCTGGTCAGCGCGGCCAACCCCGGGTATCCCGGATCATCCACTCCCGACGCCGTCGAATACCACGTGTACGCCACCGAGGACGACGTGGTGGCGGCAATTGCGTCCGGCGAGATCGACTCAGTCCTCACCCCGAAGGGGCTCGCCCCAGAGCACCTGACGAGACTCGAGGCCGTCCCGACGGTGGAGGTCCTGGACAGCCCCGCCAATGGAGTCCGCTATCTGGGTTTCAATCTCGAGCGCGAGCCCATGTCGGACCACGCCTTCCGCACTGCACTTGCCCTCCTCCTCGATCGGGAGAAGTTGTCGGAGACGATTGCCCAAACCGGAGACGCGACCTCGTCCATCGTTCCCGAGGCAAACATCCAGTGGTTTGATTCTGACGCGGCCGCCGAGATCGGCACCCGATACGGTGGCGATCTGACGAGCCGTCTGGCGACTGCTCTCGAGGGCCTGAGAAAAGTTGGCTACACATGGACCAAAGAGCCGACCATCGGTGAGAGCGGGTCCGTTGTGGTGGGTGAGGGTCTGAAGATCAACGGCCAGTCACCACAGCCGCTGACAATCCTCACCGCTGGTGATGAGTACGACCCGGCGCGGCCGCGGTACGTCCAGGAGATCGCCGGCACCTTGGCCCTGCTCGGCTTCGACGCCAGGCCGGTGGAGACCGATTTCGACACGGTTGTCGATCTGGCTTTCACTCCGGGTGACGATGGCCTGCTCCACTATGACATGTACATGCTGGGCTGGACGTTGGGGAGCCCGGCCCTCCCTGGTTACTACCGGCCACTTTTCGCAACGGATGGTGTGATGAACAACACCGGGTACTCGAGCGAGGCATTCACCAAGGCCCTCGACGCCTACGAGAACGCCTTCTCAGCGGAAGCTGCCCGCGACGCGCTCTGGGTCATGGAAGAGACACTCTCGATAGATCTGCCCTATTTGCCGCTATACACCCCGCAGATCACCGAGATCTATCGCTCCGATCGTGTCCGGTTCGACATCGATGCGAGATTCGGTGGACTGCAGGCCCGGCTGGGCGGTATCGGTGACGTGAGGCCGATAAGGGCGAGCACTACGCTCGCCAGGTGATCGAAGATCAGGTCTCCAACCGCATCGTCACCGTCCCCAATCTGATCTCCTTCGCCAGACTCGCCGCTGTCCCTGTCTTCTGGTGGTTGCTGCTCGGCCGAGATCGGGTCGGAGCCGCCACGGTCCTCCTCATAGTCGTGTCCTGGTCGGATTGGGTCGATGGCTACCTCGCCCGGCGATTCGATCAGGTCACGAAGCTGGGCAAGGCCCTGGACCCCATCGCCGACCGGCTCATGATCGCATCGGCCGTCGTCGCCGGGCTGACAACCGAAATCGTCCCCTGGGTGGTCGGTGTGCCCCTCCTCGTACGCGAGCTCTACATGGCCGCCATCACCCTCGTCCTGGCCGTCCGCAAGAGGCCCTCACTCGAGGTCAGATACCTGGGAAAGCTCGCCACATTCGTCGTGTACGGATCGATTCACTCCTTCTACATCGCGGCGGTCCCGATTCTGGCAGATCTGTTCCGCCCGATCGCATGGGTCACATCGGTCACCGGCCTCTTGTTGTATTGGATCGTGGCCTTTCAATACACCGGTGACGCCCGCAGTGCACTCACCGAATTAGAGTCCGGCGCCATCCTCGAGGAGGGTTGATGCAGATACCCGAAGACCTTCATTACACCGACGAGCACGAGTGGATTCGGCTGATCGAGGACAGGCTGGTGAGGATCGGGGTCACCGATTACGCCCAGGATCAGCTGGGGGATGTCGTCTATGTGGAGCTCCCCGAGGTGGGCAGGCAGGTTGCCAAGGGCGACCTTCTCGCCGAGATCGAGAGCACCAAGTCGGTCGGCGAGGTCTACGCGCCATTCTCCGGGATCGTCGCCTCGGCCAACGCTGCCGTTGCCGCGTCGCCCGAACTCGTCAACGCCAGCCCCTATGTCGACGGTTGGCTCGTTGAGATCGAGGTAGATGGCGAGCTCTCTATCGAAGACCTGCTCGACGCAGGGGCCTACAAGGACCTCACCGAGTAGCTTGTGGCCCGTCTCATGAATACTTGTGGTGTCTCTCCGGCCCTCGACGCCCCTGGCTGCGTCGAACTGCTCGCCGCAGCTCCCCGGCTGCGACTGTGCGCTTCTCCTTGCCAGGCGACGCCGTTGGCTCGGAGACACGCGCACACTATTCACGCGACAGACCACTAGCTAGGGCTATCGGCTCCAGGTTCCTATGATTGATGGAGATGAGCGAGTCCGAGGGCACCCAGCCGGCCGAACCCAAACCTGAGGTTGAGGTCGAGACCGACCCAACCGTCTTGTACGTGCCCATAGCAGATCGTGCCGAGCATCCGCTCAGCCCGGACGAGGCGTCGCACGTCGATGGTCTCTCCGGATACGCAATCGTGGTCGAGAGAGGCCCACGAGCAGGTATGAGCTATCTGCTCCGTGAAGGGAACACGACCGTGGGTCGTCACCCTGAGAGCGACATCTTCTTGAACGACGTGACCGTCTCGAGGCAGCATTGCCGCTTCGTCACCAAGGGATCCAGCCTCACTGTCGAGGACAGCGGGTCGACCAACGGCACCTACGTCAACGATGAGAGAGTCGACAGCTCAACATTGTCTGCGGGTGACGAGGTGCTGATCGGACGGTTCCACTTCGTGGTCGCCCACGGTGATGACTGACGGGAACCGCCTCAGCATCGGGGAGGTCATCAATCTCCTCAGGGACGATTTTCCCGATGTGTCTGTGTCAAAGATCAGATTCCTCGAGAGTCAGGGTCTCATCGACCCCGACAGATCCGGCAGCGGCTATCGCAAATTCGACGGCGCCGACGTTGCCCGTCTGCGGTTCATCCTCCAACAACAGCGCGACCACTTCCTGCCACTCAAGGTCATCAAATCGAAGTTGACATTGTGGGAGCGCGGAGAGGATGTGTCCCGCGCCGACGCGGAGGCAGCCCCGAACCTCGACCAGACCGGCGCGCCACTGGATCGCTCCGATCTCCTCAAACGCGCCAAGCTGAGCGAGAATGAGCTGGACGCGCTGATCGACGTCGGCTTGGTCCAGCCCATCACCGGCTCGCTGGTGTTTCCGCCCGAAGCCGGTGTGGTTGCCATGGAGGCCAAACGTCTAATGGATCAGGGCCTCGAGGCGAGACATCTCCGGACCATCCGGCTGTCATCCGAACGGGAGGTCGATCTGTTGACCCAACTCGTCGGCCCTCTCTTGAAGGCTTCCAACCCGGAGGCGAGGGCGAGAGCCAAGGATGTGCTCGAGTCGAGCGCCGACTCGGTGCAGGCGATGCACCGTGCCCTGCTCTCCGCCGAGCTGAGACAGCACCTGAAGACATGAGAGGTCTCGCCCGCTCGACCGTCGCGGCGGTCGTGACGACACTCGTGCTCGCCCTTCCAGCCGTTGCCGCGCCCTTGGTCTTCCCCATGCGCGGAGAAGATGGCTTCTTCGAACAGGGGCCCCCCGATGTCACCGCTTCATCCTGGATCCTCTACGACGAGAGCAGCGACACGGTGCTCGCCTCGAGGGATGCCGACACCAGGCGCCCGATGGCCTCGATCACCAAGATCATGACGGTGATGATCGCCCTGGAGAGGGGAGACCTCAACGATCAGGTCACTGTATCCCAAAGAGCTGCCGAAACCGGTGCCCAGGAGATCGGACTGGTGGCCGGCGAGACCGTGGAGCTGGGATGGCTGGTGCGTGCCGCCCTGCTCAGGTCGGGGAACGACGCCGCCACTGCCATCGCAGAGCACATTGCCGGCTCGGTGGAGGGATTCATCGGCATCATGAATCAGCGGGCATCCGAGCTGGGCATGGAGAACACTCTTTTCGCCAACCCACACGGGCTGGACATGGGAGGGCACTATTCGAGTCCTCGGGACATGCTCATCGTGGCAAGACAGGCCATGTCGATACCGCAGTTCGCCGAAATAGCCCGGGCGCGGGTCATGGTGTTCCCTGACACGCCGAGCGGGACGGCGCGCTCTGCCACCAACACCAACAGGATCCTCAACTCCTACGAGGGGATCATCGGTGTGAAGACGGGAGAGACCCCAAATGCCGGGCTCACCTATGTCGGGGCGGCCGAGCGGGACGGACGACGGCTGTTTGCCATCGTCTTCCGCTCGGTGGGACAACGCGCTCACTTCGCCGACGCCATCGCCCTCTTCGACTGGGCCTTCGACAGTCTTCGGATCCACGGCACCTTGGTCTCGGGCACCCCATATCAGCCCGTGGCCGCCAGGGTCGCACCGTCACCTCTCGTCGTCGAAGCGGGTCTGGAGACCCTCCTCCACGCCAGTGCCCAGGGCATCACGGCGGGGGCGTCAACCCCCGCGGGTGGTGATTCCGCTCCCACCCCATCGGAGATGGTCGACATCACCCGACATCCCGATCCCGCACCCGACTCCTTCCTGTCGACGTTCACATACTGGCTGGGACTTGCGACCGGCGTCTTTGATGATTGAGTCCCAATTGGCGACCGAGGTCCTCCCGGAGGATGAGATCCAATCGCGTGTTACCGAGCTCGGTGAGGCGATTGCCCACGACTACAGCGGTCGCGACCCTCTCTTCCTGGTGATACTCACCGGCTCGGTCCCGTTTGGAGCCGACCTGGTGCGTGCCGTGCCCATACCCTCCGAGATCGATTTCCTGGGGCTGAACCGATTCGGGGAGAGTGGCCGGATCGGTGTCACCCTCGACACCTCGACACCGCTGTTCGACCGCAATGTGATCATCGTGGAGGACGTCATCGACACGGGTCTCACACTGGCTGTGCTGCGGAGGATGATCAAGGACAGAGGGGCGGCGTCGGTGGCGACGACCGCCCTGCTGGACAAGGCTCGTCGCCGGGTGACCGACGTTCCCATCGAGTATCGGGGCTTCGAGGTGGGAGACGAGTTCCTGATCGGGTACGGGCTCGACTGGCACGGGCTCTATCGAAACCTTCGCTCGATTTGGGCCGTCCTCGACATGGAGGCCTTTGTTGCCGATCCGACGGCGCGGGCCGCGGCTCTCGCTCACGCCTAGCGACAGACCACTTGAGGTTCCTCTGGCCAGATGCGAGACCGGTGATAACCTCGTCTCATGACCGGTGATGGAGCGCCAATCCCGCTCGAAGTCGTGGGGGTGAGGGTCGAGCTTCCCTCCAATCAACCCATCGTTCTCCTCAAGGAGAAGGACGGCACGCGCTATCTCCCGATTTGGATCGGTGCCAACGAGGCGACGGCGATCGCCACCGCTATGGAGGGTGTGACCCCACCACGTCCCCTCACCCACGACTTGATGCGATCGGTCATCGATGCGGTCGGCGCCCTTGCGGTGAGTGTTGTGATAACCGAGATGCGCGACTCGGTGTTCTTCGCAGACCTGACTCTCGATGTCTCGGGCAAAGAGGTCAAAGTCTCGGCGAGGCCTTCTGACGCGGTGGCCCTGGCCGTGCGCACCGGCACACCGGTCCTCGCGTCGCCCGCCGTTCTCGAAGAGGCAGGGGTTCATTTCGAGGAGGAGGACGAGGAAGAGGCAGTGGCTCGGTTCCGCGAGTTCCTCGAAGAGGTCACCGTCGAGGACTTCCTCGGAGGCGACCAGACCTAGTGGCCCGTCTCATAGATACTTGTGGCGTGTCTCCGGCCCTCGACGCCCCTGGCTGCGTCGAAGTGCTCGCCGCAGCTCCCCGTGCGAGACGCGCGCTTTCTCCTTGCCAGACGACGCCGATGGCTCGGAGATACGCGCACCCTATTCACGCGACAGACCACTAGTGAGCCGGAGACGTCAGATCGTCTTTGGCGTCGGTCTTCTCGCAATCGTGATGGTGGTGGGCACGATTGGATATGTGATCATCGAGGGCGTCCCGCTGTTCGACGCCCTTTACATGGTGGCCATCACTGTGAGCACGGTGGGATTCGAAGAGGTGTTCCCTCTGTCTGGCACCGGCCAGGTCTGGACGGTCGTGATC
This sequence comes from Acidimicrobiia bacterium, assembly GCA_036396635.1. Lineage (GTDB taxonomy): Bacteria > Actinomycetota > Acidimicrobiia > Spongiisociales > ZC4RG35 > JANQRA01. The sequence goes on along the minus strand of DASWKM010000067.1, from coordinate 20,766 downwards.
ATCGCCATGGGCATCGGAGTCGTTCTTTACACTGCGGCTGCCTCGATCGAGTATGTCGTCGATCTAGGAGAGGTACGGAAGAAGCGAAAGATGGAAAAAGATGTATCGCGTCTCTCAGATCACGTGATCGTCTGCGGTTTCGGCCGGGTTGGCCATGGCACCTGGACGGCACTCCGCAGCAGAGACGTCCCGGTGGTGGTCATCGAATCCGACTCCGACCGGGTCGAGCAGGCCATGGCCGCCGGAGCGCTTGTGATCAGAGGGGACGCCACCCACAACGATGTGCTCGAGCTGGCTGGCATCCACTCTGCGCAATCTCTCATCGCATGTGTCGCCGATGACTCGGACAATCTCGTCATCGCGCTCTCCGTCAAGTCTCTCCGCAATGATGTGCGTGTCATCTGTCGGGCTACCGAGCCGGAGTCCGAGCGCAAGCTCCGTCTGGCCGGAGCCGACGCGGTCGTGGCCCCACAGGCGGTCGGGGCTGAGCGTCTGGCTTTGATGGCGCAGCAGCCGGAACTGGCCCAGATCTTCGACATCATGGTGAACGGAAGTCCCGTGGAGTTCCGGGTCGAGGAGCTCGACATCGCCCCCGATTGCGTGATGGCGGGCAAAACCATCATGGACTCCGGGATCCGCCAGGAAACCGGAGCGCTGATCCTGGCGGTCGAAGGCGGGGATGAGACGGTCATGATCAACCCAGGCCCCAATGTTCGCCTGACCCCGGGGGAGCGATTGGTGGTGGTGGGGACAAAGGACCAAGTGAACAGGGCCGCGGATCTACTCAAACCCGCTGGCTGAAGTTTTCCACAGGAAAGCATTGACACGGTCGGTGGTCACCAGTTAGCTTTCCCGCGGCGAGTTACACTCATGTAACCCGGAGGAGCTATGACCATGGAGCGGGAAGTAGGCGGTTACCGCGCCCCACAAGTGTGCAAGCTGGTCGGTATCACGTACCGGCAGCTCGATTATTGGGCCAGGACCAACTTGATCGTCCCAACCCTGCAAAAGGCCCATGGCTCCGGTTCGCAACGTCTCTACTCATTCACCGACGTCGTGCAGCTCAAGGTCATCAAGAACCTGCTCGATGCGGGCATGAGCCTCAAGAAGATCCGCTCGGCCGTCGAGATCCTTCGGGCCGAGCTCGACTCTGATCAGCCTCTCGCCGACGTCACCCTGCTCAGTGACGGCTCGACCATCTATGCGGCTCACTCCGATCAGGAGGTGGTAGACGTGCTACGTAGGGGCCAGGGTGTGTTTAGCATCGCGATCGGCCCGGTTCAGGACCAGGTCGAAGGAGCGATTCACCAATTGTTTCCGGAAGAATCAGATCTCGCCGGGGTCGTCGAAATAGGAGCGCCCTGACCACACCCGGCCCCACTGCCCACGAGGTCGACTTCGCCCACAACAGCGAGCGTCAGTTCGCCCTCCTCCTTGATTTCTATGGCGTTCCCTGGGAATACGAGCCCCGTAGCTTCCCCATCGGTTTCAGTGATGGGGAGCCGACCAAGTTCTTCACGCCCGACTTCTACCTTCCCGACGACGACCTCTTCATCGAGATCACCACGATGAACCAGAAGCTCGTGACCAAGAAGAACAAGAAGGTCAAGCAGCTGAAGAAATACCACCCCGACATCAGGTGCAAGATCTTCTACCAGCGTGACTACCTGCATCTCGTCGCCAAGTACGGTCTCGAGGAGCCCGATCACCTCGAAGACGTGGTCGCTCCGACCCGGATGCCGGGTCACCCCGAGATCGTGCGTCTCGAGGACCGGGGTGAGCGTCTGACCGGATGAAGCGCTCCCTGCTTCATCATCTCAACGAGTCACTGGGAGCGAGGTTCGTCCCGTTTGGTGGCTGGGAGATGCCACTGCAATACGAGTCGGTGCTGGGGGAGCACCGCGCCGTCCGGAGCGCCGCCGGGGTCTTCGACGTCTCCCATTTGGGGAGGTTCGCCCTCTCCGGCCCGGGATCGCACGTGGCGATACAGCGACGTCTGTGCAATGACATCGAGCGTATCGAGCCAGGCAGATGCCAATACACGATGATCCTCAACTCCGATGGCGGGATCATCGACGACCTCATCGTCTGGTGGTGGGCCGAGCACGACTTCTGGCTCATGCCCAATGCAGCCAACCACGAGCGGGTCATGGAGGCCTTCGGAAAGGAGCCTGATTGTGAGGTCATCGACCTTCAGACCGACACTGTGTTCCTCGCCCTGCAGGGGCCCAAGGCGTCGAATCTGATAAGTCAGATCGTCGGAGAAGCACCTGGTCGGTTTCGCAATCGTCGGGTGGACTGGGACGGGAGCGTGATATCCATGGCGGGGACCGGCTACACGGGGGAGGACGGCGCGGAGATCTGTGTCGACCCCGAGACGGGGGCCAGGCTGATGAGAGCACTCATCGAAGCCGATGCCACTCCCTGTGGCTTGGGATCACGCGATACGTTGCGTCTCGAGGCCGGTCTCGCCCTCTGGGGTGAGGACATCGACGAGACGAGCACACCTTACGAGGCCGGTCTGGGCTTCGCGGTGTCTCTGGACCATCCTTTCGTGGGGAGGGACAGGCTGGTGGGTCAAAAGGCCGGCGGGGTCGAGCGACGCCTCACCGGGTTCGTGCTCGAGGACAGAGGTATCCCGCGCCATGGTCATGAGGTCAGAGCCAGTGGCGGGGGAGTAGGGGCCGTCACATCCGGGAACCTCAGCCCAATGCTCGACAGAGGCATCGGACTGGCCTATCTGTCCCCACCCCCACAGCCGGACGAGACGCTCGAAGTCGACATCCGTGGCCGCTGGGTGCCCGCTCGCATAGCCAAGCCCCCGTTTCACCAGTCATGACAACGCCGAGTCGTGATCGACCTTCGATGCCGGATGGGTACGGAGTCGAAACCGCCGACTTGTTCATCGAATGGCGGGAAGTCCAACTGCGGTTGGTCGACTCCCACCTCTACTGGTTGTCGACCACGAGGCGCGATGGGAGTCCCCACGTGGTCCCGCGATGGGGCGTTTGGCTGGACGGCCGGCTCTGGTATGACGGATCGCCGGAGACGGTTCATGCACGCAACCTGGCCCACGACGCCCGCTGTGCCCTACACCTCGAGAGTGGTGCCGAGGTGACCATCGTGGAGGGCAGGTCTGACCCATCCCACCCGTTGACGGGGGACTTCGCCGAGGCCGTGGCCGCCGAGTACGCCCGCAAGTATGGGCCCGTCTACACCCCTGGGAGAGATGCCTGGTCGGGAGCCGATGCGGGTGGCATGAGAGTCGTGACACCGATCAAGGCAATCGCCTGGTCCAACTTCCCTCGAGACGTCACCCGGTTTAAGTTCTGAGCGATGGCCAGCACGGCATTCCCCCGACCACACCCGGACATCGGGACCGAGCTGATACGTGAGTGGACACCAGAGGGTGAGCCCTGTGCCTACCTGGTGCTCGTCCACGGTCTCGCCGAGCATTCCGGCCGCTATGAGAGGACCGGTTCCCTGCTGGCGGCGGCGGGGTTTGCGGTGCGCTCTTTCGACCTGATCGGCGCCGGTGGGTCAGGCGGACGGCGTTGGGACATCGACGATTGGAGCCGATACCACGACCAGATCAGCTCGCACCTCGAGTGGGCGCGGAGTCATGGCAAGCCAGTGGTCCTCATGGGTCACTCGCTGGGCGGGAACCTCTGCCTGGGATATGTGCTCAGCGGTCGCCCGCACCCCGACCTGCTCGTGCTGTCTGGCCCGGCCCTGGGAGGTGGTCTCGCCTGGCAGAAGGCGCTGGCCCCGATTCTGGCCAGGCTGGCTCCCAGATTGGCCATCACCAACACGATCGATGGGGAGCTCCTCTCGCGTGACCCTGCTGTCGCCGAGGCCTATTTCGCCGACCCGCTGGTGATCACAAAGTCGACGCTTCGTTTTGGTGCTGCACTCTTCGCATCCATGGACGAGCTGAGGGAGCGTGCAAGCGAGTTGGATGTCCCGACATTCGTCATCCACGGTGGGGAGGATCGCATAGTGCCCACCGCCTCAACCGAGATCCTGGGTGCATCGGACTCGGTCGAGCGACGCGTCTATGACGGGCTCCGTCATGAGACCATGAACGAGCCGGAAGGCCCCGAGGTGGTGGCCGACGTCATCTCCTGGCTGAACCGACATCTGTGAGGTCCGACGGGCCCGGGGCCATCTCCGTCTCCTACCTGAGGTTCTCAGCCGGAGGAGTGCCAGGAGAGCAGCACCTTGCCCGACTCGCTGCTCTTGATGGCCGCGAACGCCTTTTCGTAGTCGGCCGCGTCGTAGCGGTGGGTGATGACGGGGGAGATGTCCAGACCGGACTGGATGAGGACATTCATCTTGTACCAGGTGTCATACATCTCCCGGCCGTATATCCCCTTGATGTTGAGCATGTTGAAGATGACCACCGACCAGTCGATCTCGTATGGGTCCGAGGGCAGCCCGAGCAGGGCGATGTTCGCTCCATGAATCGTGTTGGCGAGGATGTCTCCCATGGCCGACGGGTTGCCGGACATCTCGAGCGCAACGTCGAACCCTTCCAGCATCCCGAGCTCCTTCTGCACCTGGGTTAGGTCTTCGGTGTTGACGTCGACGGCACGAGATGCCCCCATGCGCTGGGCGAGGGCGAGACGGTAGGGATTCACGTCGGTGACCACGGTGTTGCGGGCTCCGGCATGTTTGACCACTGCGGTGGCCATGAGCCCTATCGGACCTGCTCCGGTGATGAGCACGTCCTCGCCCAGGACCGGGTACTCGAGAGCGGTGTGCACGGCATTGCCGAACGGGTCGAACAGCGCCGCCACCTCAGGATCGATGCCTTCGTTGTGACGCCAGACGTTGGTCTTGGGGACGGCCACGAAATCAGCGAACGCCCCAGGAATGTTGACACCGATGCCCCTCGGATGCTGGCAGAGATGACGCCGCCCGGCTAGACAGTTGCGGCAGTGGCCACAAACAACGTGTCCCTCGGCGCCAACCAGCTCGCCTTCCACGAAGCCGGAGACATTGGAGCCCAGATCCTCGATATACCCAGATAACTCATGACCTATGGTCATGGGTGCCGGGATCGTCGCCCTGGCCCAGTCGTCCCACTCATAGATGTGGAGATCGGTGCCACAGATGCCCGTCGTGTGCACCCTGATGAGCACGTCATCGGGTCCCAACTCTGGAACAGGGGCGTCTTCGAGGCGAAGACCGACTTCGTCGGGGTGCTTGACGAGGGCTCTCATGCGCTCAGCCAATTCTCCCCGATATCGGCGCCTGTGTGACGGTACGCCGGGGCAATCGTCCCTCCCCACAGCTCTACCTTGGTCTCGTGGTCACAGAAGGCGGCGGCAAGACTTCTCTTGGCGGTGATGGCGAGATCGGTCATGTCGAACCCATGATGCTGGGTCACGAAGCCGAGCTCATTCGACATCGAAGTGTTGCTCATGAGCCGATTGTCCGTGCTGATGGTGACGTTGAACCCTGCCCGGTACATCGGACCGATGGGATGCTGACCCGCAGCCCACCCACTCGTGGCCATGTTGGAGTGAGGGCACATCTCCAACGGAATCTGGCGGTCGAGGATCCGTGAGGCAACCGCACCCATGTCGACGATCTCACCGTCCGCCACCACACAGTCATAGATCAGCTCGACACCATGACCGAGCCGCTCACCACCGCACACGTCCATTGCCGATGCCATGTACGCCACACCATGAGTGCGCCCGGACTCTCCGGCGTGAATCGTCAGTCGGAGGCCGGACACGCGAGCCAGACGGCATGCGTCGAGATGGTCGGTCGGGGGGAATCCCTCCTCGGGGCCGGCCAGATCGAACCCCACCACGCCCGCGTTTCGCTTGGCCACAGCGAGACGCACCGTGTCCAGACTGTCCTCGTATTGGCGGAGGGCGTCCACGATGATTCTCCATACCAGCCCGGTCTCCGCGGCGCCCATACGCAGCCCGGCAGCCACCGCATCGATGACATCGGCGCCTTCCAGACCGCCTTTGACATGATGATTCGGTCGCAACCGAACCTCGGCGTATACCACCCCATCGGCTGCCAGATCGACCGCCGCCTCATAGGCCACACGCTCGAGCGAGTCACCATCCTGCATCAGCGCGATCGTGTGATCGAATGCCCCCAGATAGCCCTCCAACGAGCCGGAGGACGCCTGGTCGAACCATGCTGCGAGCCCATCGGCGTCTGTGGTCGGGAGTGCGTCGTACCCCTGCTCGTCGGCGAGCTCCAGGATCGTTGCGACACGCAGGCCACCATCGAGGTGGTCGTGAAGCAACACCGAGGGCAGGCGCACCGACACACGGTAGCGAACGACAGAACGTCGGAATGTGCCACGATTGGGTGATGAATTCGCTGACCGGGAACCTGTTGGTGGCGACACCGCTGCTCATCGACCCCAACTTCTATCGGACGGTCGTTCTCTTGCTGCAACATGACGAGGAAGGCTGTGTGGGGGTGGTCCTGAATCGCCCAACCGAAGAGCTCGTCGAGGCTCATCTCCCCGATTGGGCGGATCATGTTCCCGCTCCCGGCGTGGTCAACTTTGGGGGCCCGGTGGAGCCGGAGGTGGCAATCGCCCTTTCTCTGACGGCTGACGGCCTTCCCACCGGCGTCCCCGGGCTGAGTCTCATCGATCTCAGCACCACGCCCGAGGATCATGGCCAGCCGGTGCGTATCTACTCCGGGTACGCCGGGTGGGGGAGCGAGCAGCTGGAAACGGAGATCGCCACCGGCTCGTGGTACATCGTCCAGGCCTCTCCAGACGACCCATTCGACGCCGATGGCGGCCAATGGAGGCGGATCCTGAGACGACAGTCCTCGTTTCTCTCGGTCGTTTCCACCTATCCCGACGACCCGGAGCTGAATTAGCCGACCTCGGCATGTCACCCAGACACGGCATCTGCTCCGTCCTACGGGCATGATCACCGTCACACGAGTGATGGACAACGAACAGGTATACCGGCTCTACAGCCAAGAGCTCACCCATTACGCCACCGGGCTGGTCGGGCCATTCGACGCGTCCGATGTGGTCACCGATGCATGCCTCAAGGTCTTCGAGACTCGGGAATGGGCCCAAGTCGCCAACCAGCGGGCATATCTGTATCGGGCCGTTCTCAACGTGGCCAGGGACCTCCACCGTCAGAGCCTGTCACGGCGCCTGCGTGAGATGAGAGCGGCCGGGAGGGATACGACCTATCCCACAGAGGTGGACGTCGACGTCCTCATCGCCGTTGACCGGTTGTCGGTCCGGCAAAGGGCTGCGGTGTTTCTCACCTACTGGGAGGACCTTCCAGCTGAAGTTGTGGCCGAGCGGATGGGGGTCTCGGTCGGCTCGGTCAAGCGCCACCTTGCGAGGGCCCGAAAGCGATTAGCGGAGTTGTTGTCATGAGCTACGAGAAGAGAGTCAAAGACCTGATGGGGCGGCTCACCGCGATGTCGCCAGAGCCCCCGCCATATCCAGAGGAGATAACCATGGCTGAGCCAACCACCGCGCGACCACGTCGTCCGATCCTGATGTTTGCCGGAGCCGCTGTCGTGGTCATGGCGCTGGCGATACCGCTGCTCTTGCTCGATGGCGACGAGAAGCCGGATGCGGCTGCGACCACGCTGCCCGCACCTGTCTCCACGTCTTCGACGATCGGCGAGACGTCGACCACCGACGTGCCCGACACGACCACGACCACACCAGTCGTCTCCGTGACTTGGGAGGGCACGATCTATCTGATCCAGACCCCGGAGAACAGCTTCTCGGGCGATCCTGCCCTGGTGCCGGTGCGGGTGCGGGTGGTCGACTCGAGCGGGGCCATTTTTGCCGACGCCCAATTCACCCGGGTCCTGGCCACACTGGACGAGCTAGGGGGGTCGCTCCCGGCAACATTCGACACCGCCATACCGGACGATGTCGAGGTCCTCGACCTGAGCGTCGCCGAGGTCAACGGCGAAGCCGTGTTGGTCGCCGACATGAACGAGGCTTTCCTCGATGGGGCCGGTGGGGCGCTGGGCGACTTCACCATGCTCAACCAACTCATCTACACCCTCACCCAGTCCGATCCCGAGCAGAGGGTGCTGTTCACCGTGGGCAACCAGCCGGTCGTGGTGTTCGGATCCGAGGGCCTCGTGCTCACCGACCCGGTCGGGCGTGACGATTTCATCCACGAGTTGAACATCATCATCCTCACTCAGCCGGTGCTCCTCACGGATGAGTCGGTCGACGACGACCCCCAGGGTGGTTATGCGGTTGTTGGCAGATCCAACGTGTTCGAGGCGGCCATGACGGTCCAGGTCGTCAACGCGTCGACCGGCGAGGTGACCTATGAGCAGCCGGTCATGGCCACGTCTGGATCCGGTACTTGGGGTGACTTCGCAGTCGACATCGATGCCGAGCTCATTGAGCCCGGTGTGTCCTCAATCCGTGTGTTCTGGTACGGCGCCGAGGATGGGACCCCGTCGAATGTGGTCACCATCCCCGTCCCGCAGGGTGAAGTCTGGGAGCTGGTTCCACCCAACGACTGACCGGCAGCCTACGCTGGCGGCGATGACGGCCCCAACCGTCCCCCGCCTGCGTCCCAGTCTGAGGAGACGATCACCCGGTCTCGCCGTCGAACGCGAGCTGTGGACCGCTGAGACCACGGTCGTGGTGGGTGTCGACGAGGTCGGCAGGGGAGCATGGGCGGGCCCGATCTCAGTGGGTGCGGCAGTGGTGCCCAGACACCGCCGTGTCTACAAGATCCGCGACTCCAAGATGCTCACCGAGACCGAGCGCGAGGCGATGTTCGACAGGACTTCCGACTGGTGCGAGGTTTGGGCGGTCGGTCACGCCAGCCCTGAGGAATGTGACGAGTTGGGAATGTCGGATGCCCAACGATTGGCCGCCCAGCGCGCCCTCGACGGGCTCGGGTTGTCCGCCGATCACATCCTCGTGGACGGCAACTGGGATTTCGTGGGCGGAGGGCGCCGAATCGTTCGCGGTGATCAGACCTCGTTGTCGATAGCGGCAGCGTCGATGTTGGCCAAGGTGACCCGGGATCGCATGATGAGGGAGCTCGCCGATCAGTACCCGGGCTACAACTTCGAGGCGAACAAGGGATATCCCTGCCCGACCCACAAAGCAGGGCTCCAGGCGATGGGCCCAAGCGCCATCCATCGAAGGTCATGGGTTTTCATGGACCACCTCATGTGGAACGGCGTGGAGCGATTCCATCGACCACAGCCTCAGCTCGAGCTGCCCTTCGACAGCTCCTGGTGAGGTACCGCCCGCTCTCAGAATTCGCCCTGGTCAGGGTCACATACCGAGCCAAGAGCGGCTAATTTGCCACAAGAGACTCCGAGTTTGGGCGGAGGCTCTGAACACGACGGTCGGAGCGAGGAAGGGTGACGACGCTCACAGGGGGTCTCGATGAGCTGTTCTCACGGCTACCCGTGGCCGTGTATCGATCCGCACCCAATGGCCAGCTGCTCGCGGCGAATCCCGCGCTTGCTCTCCTGCTGGGGTACGACTCGGTCTCCGACCTCATCCACGATATTCGCCTGGTGGAATCCGTCTATGTCGATTCATCGGTCCGGTCTGTCTGGCTGGACACGATCATCAGAGACGGCGTGGTCCATGACTTCGACATCGAGTTGCGCCGAAGAGACGGAACTACGGTTTGGGTCGAGGACACGGCGCGCGGTGCGTTCGATGATGCCGGGGCCCTGCTCTACTGCGAGGGCGCACTGATCGACGTCAGTGAGAAGGTCAAAGCAAAGAAAGCACAGTCCGAGTTCATCGCAACGGTCTCCCACGAGCTGCGCAACCCGATGTCGGTCCTGCTGGGGTTGGCCAAAGAGCTCGCCAGCGACTATGACGGATTCGCCGAGGCCGATCGTCGAGAGATGACCGGAGTCATGGCCCAACAGGCGGAAGACGCCTCATGGATCATCGAAGACCTGCTGGTGGCATACCGAGATGACGCGAGGAGTGTCTCGGTGTTTGCCGAGGAGTTCGACGTCGCAGATGAGATCGACCGTGTTCTGGAGGGGATCGACCATCCCGTCGCCGTGGAGTTGGGCACTGGGGATGCCCGGGTGTTGGCCGACCCCAGACGCACGCGCCAAATCCTGCGCAACCTCGTCAGCAACGCCGTTCGGTACGGCGGCGACGTCATCAAGGTCGAGACCGAGCGCACGGACGACTCCGTTCAGGTGCGGGTATGTGACAACGGCGAGCCCCTGGACGCCGAAGAAGCCGATCGCATCTTCCTGGCCTTCCAGCAGGGGAGCGGGCGGCGGGCGGATTCGAAGTCGGTGGGCCTCGGCCTCTCGGTGGCGAGGACCCTCGCCGACCTCATGGACGGGAAGCTCGTCTACCACCATGACGGCGAGTTCTCCTCGTTCATCGTGACGCTTCCGGCCGCGCCCTAACCTGAGGCCAATGCGTGTACTGGTGACCGGAGGAGCCGGATTCATCGGCTCCCACACCGTTGTGGCACTGATGGCCGATGGCCACGAGGTCGTGGCAGTCGACAATCTCTCCAACTCACATCCCTCGGTGATCCGTCGGATCGGCGAGATCACCGGCGCCGCACCGCAGTTCCATCAGGTGGACATCCGCCACCAGGACGCGATGGCCGACATCGCCAGCGTTGGATTCGACGCGTGCATGCACTTCGCCGCCCTCAAGGCCGTTGGTGAGTCGGTCGAGGAGCCGATGCGATACTACGACAACAACGTTGGCGGGACGATCGCCTTGGTGGAGGTCCTCATCGACGCCGGGGTGAGGAACTTCATCTTCAGCTCATCGGCCACGGTCTACGGCGAGGCTCACGCGCTCCCCCTTTCGGAGGACATGCCGATCGGAGGCGCAGTCAACCCATATGGATGGACCAAGATCATGATGGAGCAGGTTCTCCGGGACGTTTCGGTGGCCAGACCGGACTGGAGCGTCTCGCTCCTCCGCTACTTCAACCCGGTAGGGGCGCACCCGAGCGGCCTGATCGGCGAGGACCCACAGGGAACACCCAACAACCTGATGCCCCATGTTGCCCAGGTCGCTGCCGGGCGACTGCCACGGTTGAAGGTGTACGGAGGGGATTACCCGACCCCGGACGGCACCGGAATCCGCGACTTCATCCATGTCGTGGATCTGGCCGAGGGACATGTGACGGCACTTGACAAGTGTGCCGACCGGCCCGGGGTCCATGTCTACAACCTAGGCACCGGTGAGGGACACAGCGTTCTCGAGGTCGTCAAGACATACGAGGAGGAGTCCGGGAGGCCCATCCCGTATGAGATCGTCGATCGCCGACCGGGTGACGTCGCGGCCAGCTGGGCGGACGTATCGAAGGCAGCCAACGAGTTGGGATGGCGCTCCAAACGCGACCTCGCCGACATGTGTGCCGATTCCTGGCGCTGGCAGAAGAATGCACGCTGAGAGTCGCCAGCCCGGACAACCGGTGATCGACTTGGTAGACCGAGCCCGCGCCTGGGTGGCTGGTGACCCCGATCCGGAGACGCGACATGAGCTCGAGGCCCTCATCGAGGCCGGCGATCACGCCGAGCTGGAGAGCCGGGTCAACACCCACCTCACATTTGGGACGGCAGGCATTCGCGGTGTCGTCGGGGCCGGGCCGGGCAGGATGAACCGGGCGGTTGTGATCACAACGACATACGGCTTGGCCAGCCTCCTCGTCGCGGAGCAGGGCAAACCTCCGTTCCAACCGACGATCGTCGGCTTCGACGCCCGGCCGACCAGCCGTCAGCTCGGCGAGGACACCGCGGGCGTCCTCGCCGCCGCCGGCGTACCGGTCATCTTCTTCCCCGAGGTCACACCAACCCCTCTGGTGGCGTTTGCTGCGAAGCATCTCAACGCATCGGCAGCGGTGGTGATAACTGCCTCCCACAACCCGCCCGCCGACAACGGGTACAAGGTCTACTGGTCCGATGCCGCACCGATCGTCCCGCCTGTGGATCTCGATATACAGGCGGCCATCGAGACCGCCCCGCCTGCAACGTCGATCCCGAGGATCGAGAAGGTCTTCGAGGGAGTCTCCGATCTGGTGCGCCCGGCACCCCGGAACATCCTCGACTGCTATTGGGAAGAGGTGGAATCGAATCGGTGGCGTAGAACCGGGTCAAAGCTCAAGATCGTCTACACACCGGTCCACGGGGTCGGCGGTCGGGTGCTGATCGACGTGATGAGCAGGGCCGGGCACACCGACGTGACAACTGTCCCACAGCAAGGCGAGCCCGACGGCACGTTCCCAACGGTCGCCTTCCCCAATCCTGAGGAGTCTGGGACTCTCGATCTGGCCCTGGAGCTGGCGGCTCGCAAACGGGCGGACCTCGTGATCGCAAACGACCCCGACGCCGACCGATTGGCTGTGGTGTTGCCGTCGAGCGGTGGCTGGCGCCCGCTCACCGGCAACGAGATAGGCGTGATGCTGGCCGATTACCTCCTGTCCCACATCGAAGACCCGGTTCGGGCGATCATCGCCAGCTCCATCGTCTCCAGCCCGATGATCGCCGGCATCGCCGCCAAATACGGTGCCCGGCACGCTCGGACGCTCACCGGGTTCAAATGGATCGTCAAGGCCGGGATGAGTCTGGAGAGGGCAGGGCATGGCCGCTTTGTCTTTGGTTACGAGGAGGCACTGGGCTACACGGTCGGGTCAACGGTCCGTGACAAGGACGGAATCTCGGCGGCGGTGATCTTCACCGACCTCGTGGCCGACCTCGATGACGGCAACCGCTCGGTGATGGACTATCTGGCAGGACTTTGGGCAGAGCATGGGCTCTGGGTCAGCGCACAGACCTCCATCACTCGGCCCGGGCCCGACGGCGCGGTCTCCCTGGGTCTGGTCGTGGAACGGCTCGCCGACGACCCCCCAGGGGCCGTAGGCGGCAGACCGGTGACGGCGGTGACTGACTACCGGAAGCACGCGGATGAGAGACCGCCCTGGTTGGGGGAGCAGTCGCTGGTCGAGCTGGCCCTCGGCGATTCCGGTCGCGTGTTGGTGCGTCCCAGTGGCACCGAGCCAAAGCTGAAGATCTACGTAGATCTCAGAGAGACCCTGACCGAAGAGCCGGTACGACAGCACTCTGAATTACTGGGCCGGGCCACGGCGCTGGGCCAAACGCTCGCCGCTGAGCTGGCGCTTTGACCTAGGACGATCTCACGCTCGAACATTCGGCCGTTGGGGGATGCGTCGTGCTCAGATGAACAGCGTCTGGGCACCCTCGGAGAGCTCGATGAAGTCCGCTGCGTTGATGACCCCCTCGACACGATCGTAGAGATCGTCTTCGGAGAGGTGCATCATGTCGGCCGACATCTTGCAGGCCCACAAATGGCCCCCGGCATCGGTGATCATCTCGAGGAACTCCGGAACATCGGGGATGTCAATGCCCTCGATTTGCTTCCTCATCATGTGGGTGGCAAAAGCCGTCATGCCTGGCAGACCCATGAGCATCGGCGGCATGTGCGTCGCCGGGTTCCCCAAAGGTGTGAACTGGAGGTGGCCCATCGTCTCCTTGTTGATGATGTCAAAGCCCCAGAAGGTGAAGAAGAGGTGGACCTCCACCCCCTCGCCCAGCGCCGCGTTGGCCAGCACCAATCCGGGGTATGCCATGTCGAGCGACCCCTTCGAGCAGATGATCGCCAGCTTGCGGTCCGTGGCCTCGTCGTCGAATACCGGGACCGGGGCCTCGAGTGTCATGGTCATGGTGTAAACCTTCTTTTCTAAACACAACCGGCGGGCTTGGGCAGCCCGGCGATGTATGCCATCTTCTTTGCCGGCTTCTTGGGAAAGAGCTGGAACAGCTCCTTGGTCGGGACCCCTCCCAAGGTGCTCACCCGCCGCAGCGTCGGCGTCTCGCCCTGGGCCTTGAAGTCCTCACGAAGAAACCTGATCGCGTCCATGTGGCGCTTGCCCAGATCGATGTCGATCTTGGCGGCCAGTTGAGCAGCCAGCTCCTCGTTCCACTCGTCGTACTCGGTCATGAATCCTTCGTCGTCGACGTGGACCTCACGACCCGCTATCACTGCAAGGCTCAAGATCGAGCCTCCTTTCCGTTGATATCCGATACATCCTCAGGTGTTCCCACGTTCCTCAGGACTGCAACCAGACGCGCCAATCCCCGTCTGACGGGGGGCTCGCGCAGTTGGCGTGCCAGCGCGAACAGTGAGGGTGGATCGACCGGCTCCTGCGCCTCGTGCAGAGTCGATCTCAACATCTGCATCACCTGAGGCTGGGTCATGTCCTTGAGCGTCTCGAGGATCAAAACGATGTTCTCTCCGAGTGCCTCGACATCCTCGGACCCGAAGGAACCGACCACGCGGTCGATCACATCGAGGCTGGCTCTGGTGAAATCGAAATAACCCCTGTGCTCGGCCGTTTCGAGCAATTCGGTGAGCGAGCCCATGCTCTGGGAGGCAATCGGCGTGAGGTCGCTCATGAGCTCCCTTATCGACAGCCGCAGCTCGCGGGCCTCCTCGGCCTCTGCCACCAGGAAGTCGATCCTGAGGGCAAGCTCATCGATCCGCTCATCCACATCGGTCATGGCCAGCGTCATTCCTCCACCTCCTGTTTTCCCGCCATCGACATCAGGGCCGGAAGAGGAAGCTCTCGACCTGGCAGCAAGGCGTTCCAGTAGACCCACTTGAACATGAGCTTCCCGAAGTGGTTCAGCTCTGTCTCCTCGAGCAAGGAGAACGGCCCAATGCCCGGCAGTGGGTATTTGCCCGGGAGTGGCTGGGTGTCGTAGTTGAAATCGATGAGGAGCGCCTTGCCATTTCCGGACTCGATGAAGCAGTTGGCGTGACCGTCGAAGACGTGGGCCATCTCCTCGCCCCTGATGTGGCTCAGGAAGTTCTTGGTGAACACGTCGACCGCGAAGTGAGCCACCGAGCCGGCCTTGGAGGTCGGCAGATTGGCGGCGTCGCCCACCGCGAAGATGTTGTCCCAAGTCGTGGAGAGAAACGTCCCCGGATCGACCAGAACGTAATTGAGCTCATCGCCCAGGCCGCTCCTGGACACGAAGTCGGCTCCCATGTTCAAGGGCACCGTGACGAGGATGTCGAAAGGGATCTCCCTCTCGTCGTACGAGACGATTGCATTGCGATCGTTGTCGACACTCTCGATGTAGAAATCCGTCTCGACGTGGATCTTGCGCTCGTCGAGCATCCCACCGAGGTGCCTGGACGCGACGGGCTTGGTGAACGCGCCGTCCAGAGGCGTCACGTACGTGATCTCGACCAGGTCGCGCATGGCCCGATCCCTGAAATACGAGTCGGCGAGGAAGGTGAACTCGAGCGGGGCGGGGGGGCACTTGATCGGCATCTCCGTGATGTGGACGACGAGCCGCCCTCCTTCCCACTTGCGCAGCTTGTCGGCAAGTGCGGTGGCGCCTTCCAATGTGTAGAAGTCGAAAACCGTCTGACGCCATCCTTCCTCGGCCATCCCCGGGGTCTCTTCGGGCCGGGGCGTGGTCCCCGTGGCAATGACGAGGTAGTCGTACTGCAGGACTGTGCCGTCCTTCAGATCGACCTTGTTGTCCTCAGGCGTGACCTTTTCTATCTCTCCGGAGATGAGCTCGACCCCCTTGGGGATGAACTGTGATCTGGGCTTGGTGACCTGTTCCGATGCATATATGCCAAACGGGATGAACAGGTACCCGGGTTGGTAATGGTGCTCCGCGGCTTGATCGACAACGGCGATCGACCACTCCTCGGGATCGAGGAGGGGTCGAAGCTTGTTGACCACCATCGTTCCAGCCGTCCCGGCACCAAGGACGAGCAATTTCTTCATCGGGGCTGCTCCCTTGCTGACGAGTACATGTACCCCCAATGATCGGGCTGTGGCCCGCCACACGACAGAGCAAGGAGGCAGATCCCGATGTGACTTTTGGCCTATTGAGGTCTCAGTCGGTTTTCCTCTGATCCCGTCTCGAATAGAGATAGAGCCACCCCAGCCCATGGACAGCCACCCCGACCAACAGGACTGCACCGGCGGAGGGGTACCCGGCCACGAAGGAGACCACCGCGGCGAGAGCCGCTGCGATCACCAGGGCCGTGCGCACGCCGTTGAGTGGACCGAACATCAAAGCGGAGGATATGTGGCATTGACCCTTAGATATGGCACAGTTGTCGCTCGATGAGATTTCTCCCTGCAACTGCCGTGCTGCTCGTCGTCGCCGTCTCCTGTGTGGCTGAGCCCACGACGGGGGAGAGCGTCACCCCGACATCGACGACAACCTCGTCCACCCTCACCACGACGATGACCACATTCATCACCACCACGACGTTTCCCCCCGGCGACCCGGTCGCCGTGGTCGCCCCCAGCGGGGTCCCGGTGGCCGTGACGGCCGTTCGGGGCGACACTTTTCAAGTTCTCACCCCTTGTGGTGACGCAGCCACCTTGCGCGGCGGCATACCCGTTTATGAGGTCGATGTGGTCATCGACCCAGGGCATGGAGGCCCCATCGATACCGGGGCGGTGTCCCCGGGCGGCGGTCTGACCGAGAAGGAGATCAATCTTCGGGTGGGTCGCGCAGTCCATCAGGTTCTCACCGAGCGCGGGATCGCCACGATGCTCACCCGGACGGGTGACTACCCGGTGCCGATCTCCACCCGGACGGCATACGCCGACATGACCGGGGCGGAAGTACTGGTGTCGATCCATCACAACGCCCCCGCCGGACCCGCATCGGATCTTCCGGGCGTGGAGATATTCGTCCAGAGCGGGTCGAGTGATTCGACGCGTCTCGGTGGCCTGTTGTACGAGGCCTCGATGGCCGCGCTCGGCCAGTTCGACGTCGACTGGGCCCGCGCCAGTGACGCGGGCGTGATGACGGTCCTCAACCCCCGGGGGCTGGATGCGTACGGCATGATCCGTCGCCCCGAGACCGTGAGTGCCCTGATCGAGCTCGGTTACATCGCCAACCCCGCCGAGGCGGCGCTCTATTCGACACCACAGTACGTGCCGGCCGTGGCCACCTCGCTGGCCGATGCGATCGAGGCCTATCTCAACACCGACGACCAGGGGAGCGGGTTCGTCGAGGGACGTGTCTTCACCCCCGGGTCCGGCGTTGGGAAGGACCAATGCATCGAGCCCGACCTCGAGTTGAGTCTCTATCCCGATGTCATCGGGGCGGAGGTGGTTGCCGAGGGCCTCGACACGTTCCGGTTCGCGGTGACCGTCAGCTCACCGTATGACTCCCCGCAGCGATACGCAGACGCCTTCCGTGTGGTCGGAGACGACGGTCGCGTCTATGGGATCCAAGAGCTGACGCACGACCATGCCACCGAGCAGCCATTCACACGTATGTTGAGTGGAGTCCAAATCCCCGCATACGTATCGACCGTGACCATCGAGGGACGCGACCAGACCTATGGCTGGGGCGGTCAGACCCTGGTGATCGACCTTCCGTGATCGCGACCGCCAGTGGTGTGTCGCTAGGTGCCCCTTTGCCAGGACTCGTAAAGCCGGCCATAGACACCGCCGGCGGCCACCAGCTCCCGGTGGGAACCGTCCTGGACGAGCCGCCCACCATCGAACACCAGGACACGGTCGGCGGCTTGCGCAGTCGAGAGACGATGGGCAATCGTGACGACGGTGCGCCCCCTGGTCAACCGGTTAAGCGCTCTGTTGATCCGTACCTCGGTGGCCGGGTCCACCGCCGAGGTGGCCTCGTCCAAAACGAGGAGGTCCGGGTCGGCTATGGCCGCCCTCACCAGCGTCACGAGTTGGCGCTCCCCAACCGATAGAGAGCCACCTCGCTCACCGACCGGGGTGTCGAGCCCATGAGCCATCTCGGATAGCCAATCGGCCAGGCCCAGCTGCTCGAAAGCATCGATCAACTCCTCCCGTGTGGCGCCGGGAGAGCCCATACGGACGTTGTCGGCGATGCTTCCCCTGAACAAGATCCCCTCCTGGGGCACCATGACCACCCTGTCACGGAGCGATTCGAACCTGATTCGCCTGATGTCCGTCCCACCGACCGTAACCGTGCCGGCCGAGGGGTCCATGAGACGGGTGAGCAACTTGGCGAACGTCGTCTTCCCCGAGCCCGTTTCCCCGACCACAGCGACACGTTGACGAGCGAGGATTTCGACATTCAACTCCGAGAGGGCCGGCGTGCCGCCTGCCTGGGAAGCCCTCTCTCCGGCGCGTGGATATCGGAACACCACACCGTCGAATCTCGCCCCGAGCGGGGTGTGGGGAAGCTCGACACCCTCAGGCCCCGGATCTGCCACGTCGGGCGCGATGTCGAGGATGTCGAGGACGCGGCTCCATCCTGCCACCGCCGTCTGCGCCTCGTTCACGGCCTCACCCATGAATTGCACCGGTTCGACAAAGAGCTGGACCAGGAACAAGAACGCCACGACGACACCGACGGTCGTGGACCCGGACACAGCCAGAATCGTCCCCATCACGACAACAGCTGCGACCACCAGCGCCGAGGAGAGCTCGCCGAAACCCGAAAAGGTCGATGAGATCAGCCCGGCTCTGGTCCCGGCACGACGATGGTCTTCGATGGCCGTCAGGAGACGCTCCCTGGTCCGATCCTCGATGCCGTAGGCCCTTATCACGGGTGCCCCGACAACGGTCTCCGCAATGAGAGCCAGCATTTGGCCCACCTTCTCGCGCACGGTCAAGTATGCAACCTCGAGGCGGCTCTGGAACAAGCGAATCATCCAGACGATCAGAGGGATCAACGCCAGGACGACCAAGCCGAGCTGGAGCGACATCACGAGCATCACCACCAGCGCCAACAACGCTTGCAGACCGTTGACGAGGAGCATGAGACCCGCCCACTGCATGAACCGACTGATCTGGTCGACGTCGGACGTCACCCTCGTCACGAGAACGCCTCTCTGTTCGGATGCCTGGTGGAGCATCGACAGGTCGTGGATGTGACGAAATGCCCGTATCCGCAATCCTGAGAGGGCAGTCTCGGCGACTTTGGCCAACCTGACATGCATCCAGGCAGTGGCAACTCCGGTGATGAGGACGGCGGCCAGGGCAATCAGGGTCATCGTCATGACGAAGCCCATGTCGACCCCATCCACGTCAAGCCCTCCATCGATGATCTGTTGGACCGCAATCGGGACGACGACGCGTCCGGCGGTTGCGACGGCGGCAATCGCGATCGTGCCGCCCAGCCCAGCCCGAAGCTCGGGCGAGAGACTCAGCCCGCGTTTGATGACCTCCCAGGCGCCGCGTCGAGCTGTCGATGGGGGAGTGGCGGTGGTGGTCACGCCGGCTCTCTCTCATATGCATCGATGAGATCCCGATATGCCGGGAGTGCCGCGTAGAGCTCCCGATGGGTTCCCCGATCGATGACACGGCCGTCCTCGACGTAGATGGCCTCGTCGGCGAGCACGATCGACGATCGGCGGTACGCAACAATCACCACGGTGGTGTCGAGGCTGCGCAGGCCGGTGAGTATCGAGCTCTCGATGGCCGGGTCCACCGCGGAGGTGGCATCATCGAGGACCAACAGTCGTGGCTTGCGTACCAGGGCCCGGGCGATCGCGATCCTCTGCCGTTGGCCCCCTGACAACGTTGCCCCCCGCTCACCCACCATCGTGGCGTAGCCGTCTTCCAATTGGCTGATGAAGCCGTGTGCCTGGGCAAGACGGGCCGCAGCCAGCACGTCCCCCTCGTCGAAATCCTCGTTCAGGGTGATGTTGTTGTAGACGGAGTCGTTGAAGAGAAAAGTCTCCTGGAACACGATCGCCACCGACCGCGCCAGCGCATCACGGTCGAAGTCAACCAGTGTGTGCCCATCGAGGCAGATCTCGCCGCTGTCGGGATCGAAGAGACGAACAAGGAGATGGGCGATGGTCGATTTTCCCGAGCCCGTTGGACCAACGAGGGCGACCGTCTTGCCCGGTGAAACATCCAGGGTCACAGACTCGATCCCACGCCCATCCTCGTCGGTCACGGCGTTCACCTTGGTGGCGAGAGACCCGAGGTCCTGATATGCGGACTCGGGGTAGGTGTATCCGATCTCCTCCGCACTGGCGCCCGCCCCACCGTCATGTGTTGGGTCTGCGCTCCCATACACGACCTTCTCACGCTCGGCGAGGACGGCCTCCACTCGGTTCAGGCCCACGACCGACCGGGGGAGCTCGCCGAGCAACCATCCGAACACACGCATGGGGAGGGCGACCAACCGGAACAGATAGGCGAATGTGACCAGGCTCCCGGCGCTGAGCGAGCCCTGATCCACGCGCCAGGCACCCACCACGAGAACGGCGAGGATGCCGATGTTGGGGAGGGCTTCGATGACGGGGTCGAATACCGCCCGAAGCCTGCCAACCTCGACCATGCGATCTCTCAGCTCGTCCGAGCGCTCCCCGAACCGACCGACCTCGTCGTTCTCGCGACCGAGGGTCTTGACCACCAGGGCCGCATCGAAGGACTCATGGGCGATATCGGCGACCTCGGCCCTGAGGGTCTGGGCGCGGGCCGCAACCGCCCGCATCCGGGTCTGGAGGCCGTAGTTGACCGCCATCAGGGCGGGCCCTACGGAGAACCCGATGAGGGCGAGGAAAGGGTCCGTGATAATGAGGATCACGGCCGTGCCGATCAGCATCAGGACGACACCGAAGGCCATCGGCAGGGGAGCTGCTATGAAGGACGCCGCCTCGACATCTTCATTGGCATTGGACAAGAGCTGGCCCGTCGGGTGCCTGCGGTGCCATTCGATGGGTAGATCGAGATAGCGGTCGGTCACTTCGATGCGGTCGCGATACTGGAGTCTTTGCTGTGCGTAGTAGGCGCC
>DASWKM010000066.1:0-19456 GCA_036396635.1 Acidimicrobiia bacterium | reverse complement strand
CCGACTCCCACCACCCTCTCCCAACCCCTGGTGAGGAAGGCGCCGATGCGCCGCAGCCATTTGTCGCTGTCGGGGTGGGTGGCGAACGCGGCCATCAGCACGAGACGGCGTACCCGTCCCGGATGACGGTTGGCCAGAGCCTGGGCAACTGCGCCGCCCATCGAGTAGCCAACGACATCGACCGAATCGACACCGAGCTCGTCGAGGGCAGCGGCGAGCTCGTCGGCCATGTCTTCGATCTCGAAACGCTGATCGGCGCGGGTGGACAGGCCATGACTTCGCTGGTCGACCATGATCACCCGACGCTCGACCGCCAGCTTGGGAGCGACCTGATACCACTCGGTCAACGACGACCCCGCCAAACCGTGAATGAGGAGGATGGGGGTGCCGGCTTGCGGGCCCATCTCCCTGACCAGATACTCGTCATCGCCCACGAAAACCGTGCGACCGGGGAGACGGAGCGGATGCTCCTGGGGTGGCCTGAACTCGGGTTGGAGGCGCGGGCCAAACAGTCTCCATAGGACCCCGGCGATCAGACCCCATTTCAGCCACCTCTTCATTTGAGGTCCCCTACGGCAAACACGAGCTCCTCGACTGGTTCCCCGCCTATGAGATGCTGGTCGATGATCCGGTCCAGCTTCACGGTGTCGAGCCCTGCGTACCAGGTTCCCTCCGGGTAGACGACGGCAACGCACCCTTGCTCACATATGCGCAGACAGTCGGCCTTCGTCCTCAACACGCTCCCGGTGCCGGGCTCGGCCGGGTCCGGGTCGTGATCCATGTCACCCTGCCACTTGGGCGGTGCCGACGCGACGTCGAGCTCCTTGAGACGCGTCTTGAGATGGGCCCAGAGCCGGTTGGTCTCCTCTCGTGGAGCACACTTGGGATTGGTCTGATCGGCACAGAGGATGATGTGACGCCGCGCCCTCGGGATGGAGAGGGCCTCGGCGATCTGGGTCAGACGTAGGGCGGGGTCCACCCGAACAAGTTAGGTCACCCGTATTGCTTTGTCCGAAGTGACCACGCCGATCCGGGTCGCGCCGGGAACGGCCCCGAGATAGCCGGCCACACGATCAGGGGGCAGGAAGACGAGCAGCCCACCAGAGGTCTGGGCATCGACGAGAGGCTTGACCCGTTCGATGTCGGCCTCGGTTCTCAGCTCGGGTCGGAGTGAGCGGAGATTGCGCTGTGAGCCACCCGCCCACATTCCCTCGGCGAGCAGGTCGTGGACGCCGTCGAGGATGGGGACTTCATCCACGGCGATGCTGGCTCCAACCTCGGACGCACGGCACACCTCCCGCAAATGACCCAACAACCCGAACCCGGTGACGTCGGTGGCGGCGGTCGCCCCGAATTCCTTCAGAGCCCGGCCTGCAATGTCGTTGAGCGTCGCCATCACCTCGATGGCCTGCTCAGCCAGCTGGGGTGGGCACTTGTCGTTCTTGATGGCGGTTGAGATGATGCCCATCCCCAAGGGCTTGGTCAGGACGATGACGTCGTCCGGGCGCGCTCCGGCGTTCTCGACGACATCGTCGACGTCGGCAAGCCCAGTCACGGCGAAACCGTAGGTCGGTTCGGGCCCGTCGATGGTGTGGCCTCCAACCACGGTGCATCCGGCAACGGCCATGACGTCCATGCCCGCAACCATCACCTCCGATGCCATGTCTAATCGGAGCTGGTCGCGCGGCCAGGCCAGATACTGCAGGGCCGTTATCGGGATCGCCCCCATAGCGTAGATGTCGGACAAAGCGTTGGCCGCGCCGATCCGCCCCCAATCACGGGGTGAGTCGACGACGGGGGTGAAGATGTCCACCGTCTGGATGAGGGCGCGTCCATCTCCCAGCGTGTAGACGCCGGCATCGTCGCCGGTTCCCAAGCCCACGATCAGACTGGGGTGGGTGGCGGCGGGGTGGCCTTGTACGGGACCCAGGACCTGGGCCAGCTCGGCGGGGCCGAGTTTGCAGGCTCAGCCGGCCCCGTGGCTGTACCTGGTGAGACGGGTTTCGGTCACCTGGTGAGGTTAAGCGCGGTCACTCATCGTCACGATCTGTTGGGCCGAGAAGCCCGCTCACCAAGCACGGATTCACACCAGATTCGAGGTCGCGATCTATTGGGCCGACACGCCCGTCCACCGGGCACTCATGCACATCAGATCTCGAATACGACGGCGTTCGTGCTTAACCTTCTGGTCTCCCATGACCGACGAGCCAACGTTTCTCACCTCGGCAGCGCTGCGCAAGCTCCAGGAGGAGCTCGATCACCTCAAGACCAGGGGCCGCGAGGAGATCGAGGATCGCATCGCCGAAGCGCGCTCACACGGTGACCTCCGCGAGAACGGCGACTACGACACCGCCAAGAACGATCAGGGTCTGATGGAGGCGCGGATCCGGCAGCTGGAGCATCTGATCAGGACCGCCGAGGTCCGTGAGGTCGCGGACACCGGGAAGGTCGAGGTCGGTTCGGTGGTGACGGTCATCGATGCCGACGGGGACGAGATGGAGTACTTCGTGGCCCCTCAGGAGAACAAGGTTCCGGGGATGTTCCTGGCCTCACCGGCCAGCCCGCTTGGATCTGCCCTACTCGGGGCGTCAGTGGATGACGAGGTCTCATACGAGGCGCCCGCCGGGACCATGCGGGTGAAGGTCACCTCGGTGCGCCCGTACTCGGACTGACCCCCGCTGTACTCTGACCCCGGTCCTTCCTCCCCCGGGGGTCAATGTGAGACTTCGACTCAGAAGCCCTCGTCAACTTGCCAGAAGACTGCTGGCCGCGGCCCAACGCGACCATGAGCAGGTCGCCGAATATCTCGACGCCAATCGGGAGAACTGGGAAGCGCTGGCCGTAGCGGCACCCTCGGACGCGGCGGACATTCTCGAACAGCTCGATGAGGGAGTCGCTGCCCTCCTGCTCTCCGAGTTGCCGGCCGCAGACGCAGCCGAGGTCCTCGAGGAGATCGCACCCGAGCTGGCGGCAGGGTTGATCGAACAACTTCCATTGCGCGACCTGGCGGCCGCGCTCAACGAGATGCCCAGCCAGGCCGCCGCCGATCTCATCGGCCAGCTCGACGATGAAGTCACCGAGGGCGTCTTCGCCGCCATGTCCGACGAGGCAGAGGACGAGGTGCGGGAGATCCTGCTCTATCCGCATGACAGCGCGGGTGGGCTCATGACAACCGAGATCGCCTCCCTGCCGATGGGTCTGACCACGGGAGAGGCCATCGAGCGAATCCGCCAGCTCCACGAGCAGTACGAGGACCTCTCGTACGTCTACGTCGTGGACGACGACGACCGGCTGCGGGGCGTGATCTCATTCCGGGACCTCGTGTTTCGCCGCCCCGGCTCGCCGCTCGCCGACGTCATGATCGCCGACCCAGTGGCAGTTGACACCTACACCGACCGGGAGGAGGTTGCCGAGCTGGCTCGGCGCTATCACCTCTTCGGAATCCCGGTGACCGACGACGCCGGCCGCCTGGTGGGGATGGTCACCACGGAGGCCGTCATCGAAGCAGTCCAGGATGAGGCGACCGAGGACTTCGCTGCCGCGGTGGGCGCAGGCGCGGAGGAGACGGTCTACACCACGATCACCCGATCCGTGATGGCACGGTCTCCCTGGCTGATGGTCAACCTGACGCTGGCGCTGATGGTTGCCCTGGTCGTGGAGCAACTAACGGGCGTGATATCGAACCTTCCGATTCTGGCGGCTCTGATGCCTGTTGTGGCCACATTGGGCGGTAACAGCGGTCAGCAGAGTCTTGCCGTCATGGTCAGGGGGCTCGGCACCGACGACGTCCCTGGCTCACAGGTCCCCTCGATCCTTGGCCGGCAAACCCGAATCGGTGTGCTCAACGGTTTGATCCTGGCCACCATCGCCATGACTTTGGCCACGATCCTCATGGCCACCGGCGTGATGGATCATGGCGAGGCGGCGGTCTGGCGAATCAGCCTGGCGATCGGGATCGCCGTTGTCGTCAACCTTACGATCGCCTCACTTGCGGGGAGCGGGATCCCTCTCATCCTGAGAAGGCTCGGGCAGGACCCGGCTCTCGCCTCGACGATCTTCTTGACGCTGATCACCGATGCGCTGGGGTTTGGCGGGTTCCTGCTCACAGCCGCGGCCCTGACCTGAGCGCTCAGCTCCCGATGGCACCACCGGAGAAGTCGCTGAATGGGCCGCGGAACTCGATCCGGTCTCTCCCGATGAGGCTGAGGAAATGATGGCGGTCGAGAAGGGCCTTCTGCTCGTCGGTCCTGAGGGCCTCCTCGACCACAAAGGCGAGAGCGGCGTCCTCGTCATCGAAGACCTCCGCCCCGTACATGTCGGTGTTGGACTCGAGAAGGTCGAGCATGAAGTTCTCGATGTCGACGTCGGTATAGGCGCCGTTGGGGATGACGATGTGAAGGGTCTCACCGTTGTCGTTGGGAATACGGGCGACAACCCGAAACGAGCCCACCGGCTCGCCCACGAGGCTGGTGCCGGTCGAGGTCCCTTCGCTCCCATCACTTGCCGTGGTCGTGGTCGACGCTCCATCCGTCCCGGTGGGCCCGGTGACGATGGTCGAGCTCGTGGAGAGCTCGGCGCCGTCATTGTCACAAGCGGCTATCAGTGATGCCAACACGACGAGAAGAACGATCCAACGGGTTCTCATGATCACCAAACGAAACGGTAGTGCCTCATGGTTCCCTGTTGATCAGCCCTTCAAACCCTTCCGCGAGTTGTGCCGTGACCGGACCGGGGTTCCATGTCCTCGCACCAACCTCGACCACCGGCTGGACCTCACGAATAGTCGATAGAGCCATGACCTCGGTGGCATCGTCAAGGCGCTCGAGATTCCATGCCCCCTCGACCACGGCGATATCGAACGCGCGGGCCAGACCCATCACATGTCTCCTGGTGATCGAGTCGAGGATCCCCAGATCGAGGCCTGGGGTCTCCAGTGCCCCGTCGGCTACCCAGGCAACCGAGAACGTCGGGCCCTCCAGGACGATCCCACCAACCGTCACCAAAACCGCATCCGTGTAGCCCTCCGCTTTGGCCCGTCTGGTGGCCGACATGTTGGGCGCGTAAGACGTTACCTTGGCCCCGGCCAGCTCCCAGCGGGCTCCTGCGGCGTGCCACGGTGCGACCACGGGGAGAAGACGGCCGGGAGCGTCGCCAAACTCCCAGGTGTGCCCGAAGACCACCACCAGTGAAGGGTCGTCCAGACCGGGGACGCTCGCACCCCTGGTCACCACCACCCGCACTGCACCGTCGACCAGTTCCGACGCGATCTTGTCGATCCACGAGGCCAGCTCGTCTCGTGGAGGCAGGCCGATGCCCAGTGCGGCTGCGCTCCTGTCTAGCCGATCGAGGTGATCGTCGATCGCGAAGGTCCGGCCGCTATACGTCCTCAGCACCTCGAAACACCCGTCACCACGCAGCACCGACGAGTCGGTGACCGGGATCCGACCGTCGGACGGCTCACCGTTGATCAGGACCTGGCTGATCATGGCCCTGGCGGCCGATACTTGTTGGTGATCGGGAGACGCCGATCCTTGCCGAAGGCCTTGGTGGTGATCTTCACCCCAGGGGCAGCCTGGCGTCGCTTGTATTCGTTGCGGTCGACCATCCGGGCCACGCTCATCACTAGATCGCGGTCATAGCCGTCGGCGACGATCTCGGCGACGCCCATGTCCGCCTCGACGTAGCGCTCGAGAATGGCGTCGAGGACCTCGTATGGCGGCAGTGAGTCGGAATCTCGCTGATTCGGGCGCAGCTCGGCCGACGGAGCCTTGTCGATCGTGTTCTGAGGTATGACCTCGCCGTCCTTGTTGCGCCATCTCGCCAGCTCGTAGACGAGACCCTTGAACACGTCCTTGAGCACCGAATAGCCCCCGACCATGTCGCCATAGAGGGTGGCATAACCGGCAGCCATCTCCGACTTGTTGCCGGTGGCCACCACCATCGGCCCGTGCTTGTTCGAGATCGCCATGAGGGTGGCACCCCGGGCGCGGGCCTGGAGGTTCTCCTCGGCCACCCCGGACTCGGTGCCGGCGAAGACATCCGACAGGGCCTCGAGATGGGCGGTGAAGACCCCTTCGATCGGGATCACGTCGAATCTGATGCCCAGGTTCCCGGCGAGGGCCCTGGCGTCGTCGATCGAGTGCTGCGAGGAGAATCTCGACGGCATGGCGACACCCCAGACCGACTCCGGGCCGAGGGCGTCGGCAGCTATCGCAGCGGTCAGAGACGAGTCGATCCCGCCTGAAAGCCCGATGACCACACCCTCGAAACCGTTCTTGGCGCAATAGTCACGAAGACCGATGGTCAACGCCTGATACACCTCCTCGGTGGGCTCGAGAAGCGGGGCGATCGACCCCACCTCGGCCGATTCGTCTCCCAATGGGACATCGACGACGAAAAAGTCCTCCTCGAACTGAGGCGAGCGATGAATCAATGTCCCGTCACATGCGATGACCACCGAGGCACCATCGAAAACGAGCTCGTCCTGGCCTCCGATCAGGTTGAGATAGACGACTGCGGCTCCGCCGGCCCGAGCCCTGGCAGCGAGCATCTCCTCACGTTCCACCGCCTTTCCCCGGTGAAAGGGTGACGCATTGATGTTAAGGAGGACCCGGGCACCACGTTCGGCCTGCCGCATGGACGGCCCATCCGGCAGCCAGATGTCTTCGCACACCGAGACGCCGACCGGAACACCATTAACGGCCCAGACCCGGTCCGGTTCTGTGCCCATGGAGAAATAGCGGTCCTCGTCGAACACCCCGTAGTTGGGAAGGAGGACCTTGTGATAGACCCCCTTGAGCTCACCATCCGCCAGCACCGCCGCGGCATTCGCCACCTCCCGTGACTCGGCGTCGGCCGCTCCGCGCGCCGGGCCCGAGGCGAAGTCGAGAAAGCCAACCACCGTGGTGACTTGGAGCGACATCCGAGCGAGTCGGCGCAGAGCGGCGATGTTGGCCTCGACGAAGTCATGTCTCAGGACCAGGTCCTCGGGTGGATATCCCGAGATCGCCAACTCGGGGAGGAGGAGAACGTCGGCGCCAGCCTCCGAGGCGCGGCCGATGGCCGAGCCGATCAGCTCCTCGTTGCCTGTTATGTCGCCAACCGTGAGGTTGAGCTGGGCTCCAGCGACCCTGAGCGCCATATCGACACGTTACGCCTCCCGGTCGGATTGACCAGTGTCATACCCTGTCGACCGTGACGGATCTCGACAGGGTGGCCGCTGTGCTCCGGGATGTCAGCCCTCCCCTGGCCGCCGCGCTGGAGCGTCATCCACGCCTCCTCGAGGGAGCCCGTGCGGACGACTCGATCAGTCTCCGGGTGCAAGCGGCCTTGATCGAGGTCGCGGCCGCCGATCTCACCGGAGGTGTCGATCTCGTCGAGACCACCCGTCGTCTCTCCGACATCATCGACGGCCTGGTGGCGACCGAGTTGGAGACGGCAACCGCCAGTGTGGCCACAAGACACCCCATCGCCATCGACCTCCCATTCGCGGTCGTAGCGATGGGCAAGTGGGGGGCCCGCGAGCTCAACTACTACTCGGACATCGACCTCGTCTTCGTCCACGATCCTCTCCCGGGGAGAGAATCGGAGAGCCGTGGTGCCGCTCTCGCGATCGCCGGGCGGCTGATGTCGACGCTGTCGGCGCCGACGTTCGACGGGCCGGCATTGAATGTGGACGCCGACCTCCGGCCCGAGGGCACGATGGGACCTCTGTCGCGCAGCCTCGAGGGCTACTCCACCTACTACGAGCGATGGGGCGAGGCCTGGGAGCTCCAGGCGCTCCTCAAGGCGCGCCCGGCGGCCGGTGATCCGGACCTGGGCAGGCGGTTCCGGGCCATGGCCGACAGGATCGTGTGGGATGAGGGTCTCGACGCCGACGCGTTGCGCAGCATCCGCCATCTCAAGGCACAGACGGAGGACGGAGCGACCTCGGTCGACATCAAACGTGGCAGGGGCGGGATCAGGGACATCGAGTTCGCCGTCCAGCTGCTTCAAATGGTCCACGGCCGATTTGACGCCGATCTGCGGGTCCCATCGACGTTGGAGGCAATCGATGCCCTCCATCGCCATGGGTACATAGCCGGCGACGAATCGGAGCGCCTCGCCGACGCCTACCGATTCCTGCGAGCCGTCGAGCACCGGCTCCAGCTGAGGGAGCTCAAGCAGACTCACATCCTTCCCGCCGATGAAGAGGGTCGTGAATGGCTCGGTCGCTCCCTGGGGTTCACCGGTGATCCGCGTGCCGAGCTCGATCGTCGGCTCGCCGAGGTCAGAGAGACCGCCCGCGACCTCCACGAGCGCCTCTATTTCCGCCCCATCCTCGACTCGCTGGTCGGAGTGGACAGCGCAGGGCTCGACCCGGCCGATGCCGCCATACGGCTCGAAGCGCTCGGGTTCAGAGACGTCGTCGCCGCGACCACGGCCCTCGGTGATCTCACCTCCGGATTGAGCAGACGTTCGCGGGTCATGCACCAAGCTCTTCCACTGATGCTCGACTGGCTGTCCCAGGCTCCCGATCCCGACCTGGGGCTGGCCCAGCTCAGGCTTCTCCTGGCCAACTCGCCAGACCATGCGGCGATCGTCACCCTTCTTCAAACCAACCCGCTGGCCGGGGAACGGCTTTGCCTTCTGCTGGGCACGGGCAAGCTGGTGGGCGATCTGATCGATCGGATACCCGAGTTCATCCCCCGTTTGGCCGATGACACACTGATCGGCGACATAAGAGACACCGGAGCAGCCACCGAACGTCTGGTCGGGCTTCTCGACTCCCGCCCCGACACCGACGCCCGCATCGGCACCATCAGGCGATTCGTCCGCAGGAGCAAGCTGCGCATAGCCGCCCGGGACATCCTCGGAGCTGCCTCACCGGATGCGACCCTGCAGTCGCTGTCGGACAGCGCCGATGCTGCCACGGCCGGTGCACTGCACATGACCACGAGCCGCGCCGACCTATTCGGCGTCATCGCCATGGGGAAGTGGGGCGGCCGCGAGCTCTCGTACGGATCGGATATCGATCTCATGCTCGTGAACGGCGATGGTTGGAACGAGCGAGGTTTGGAGATCGCCCAGAGGCTCCACGTGATCCTCTCCGAGCCCAACCGGCATGGAGAGGCTTACGAGCTGGACACCGAGTTGCGGCCCGAGGGAAGAAAAGGCCCCCTGTCCCGGTCTCTCGACTCATTTCGGCGGTATTACTCGGATTGGGTGGAGCCGTGGGAGTTGCTTGCTCTCGTCAAGGCCCGGCCCGCCGCCGGGCATGAGGGGGTTCTGGCAGAGTACTTCGACATGATCGAGCCGCTCGTCTGGCGTGAGCATGTTCCCGACCAGGTCTTGAGGGAGATCCGGGCCATCAAGGCGAGGGTCGAATCTGAGCGGATCCCGCCGGGTGAGGACCCTGACTTCCATCTCAAGCTCGGGCCCGGTGGTCTCAGCGATGTCGAATTCCTCACCCAATTGCTCCAGCTGCGTCATGGCGGCCAGGTCCCCCAGCTGAGGGTGACCGGAACATTCGAGGCCCTCTCTCTCCTCCGGGACAGCGAGATCCTCAGCAGGGCGGATTTCACCGCCCTCAACGACGCCTACCTCTTCTGCACGAGGGTTCGGCTGCGCCTCCATCTCCAGAGTGGTCGTCTCTCAGAGTCATTGCCGACCGATCGCGAGGCAACGGCACGTCTCGCCGCCTCACTCGGGTTGGACCGGACCAGCGAGTTGCGCGAGCTCTATCGCCGCTATACCAGACGGGCCAGACGCACCTTCGAGGCTCGCTTCTTCGAGTGACGGCGCGCCGTTGATTGGCCGCGGACTCGATCTGTCACCCGGTAGGCGGGCCGGACCCGTTCGACCACGACAACCCGACCGCATCGGCGACCGCCCTCAACTCTTGCATGAGGGCTGCGAACTCCTCCGGCACCAGTGCTTGGGCACCGTCGACGAGGGCTGTGTCCGGATGAGGATGGACGTCGATGAGGACTCCATCGGCGCCCACGGCCACCGCGGCACGCGCCAGAGGGGCGACAAGATCCTTTCGACCCGCGGCGTGTGAGGGGTCCACCATCACCGGGAGATGAGTCAGCGCCTTGGCGACCGGCACGGCGGTGATGTCGAGCGTGTTGCGCGCCGAGTTGTCGAACCCACGGACCCCTCTCTCCACGAGCACGATGCCGGCATTGCCCTCGCTGTGAATGTACTCGGCGGCGTCGATCCACTCCTCGACGGTGGCCGCCCGTCCCCGCTTCAGGAGCACAGGCTTGGATTGGCGGCCCACCTCGCGAAGCAATGCTTGATTGGACATGTTTCGGGTTCCGATCCGAATCATGTCGGCATACGAGGCCACCAGCTCGACATCACGGGGGTCCATGACCTCGGCGACAAAAGGCAAGCCGGTCAGGGCCCGCGCCTCGGCGAGGATCTCGAGACCCGCCTTGCCCAGACCCTGGAACGTGTAAGGCGACGTGCGTGGTTTGAAAGCGTCACCCCTGAGCATCGAGGCGCCCGCTCCGCGAACGGCCTTGGCTGTTGTCAGCATCTGGTCCCGACTCTCGACGGCACAGGGCCCGGCGATCACACAAAGTGAGCCGTCTCCGATATGCACCGACCCGACCGTCACGACCGTGTCGTCCGATTTGTACTCCCGACCGACACGTCGCCCGCCACGTAGGACGGGCATCACTCTCTCCACGCCGGGAAACGACTCCCACGGCGCCTCGTCTTGCAGCAACGTCTCGATCGAGCCGTTCACCACCGTGCGCCCGCCGTCGGTCGTGATGCTCACCTCTGCGCCAATCATGCGAAGTCTCTCGACGACGCGGGCGACCTCTTCTTGGGTCGCGTCTGGATGCATGACGATGATCATGGTTGGGAGACGGTCAGGCTAGCGGTGTGTCGCCTACCATCGGGCCCGATGGCGACTCAGGAACACCTGCCACCGGGTTACACCCCGCATATCGGGGAGAGCCGCCCGTACTGGCGTGACATCATCCTCGGTGTCAACGACGGCCTGGTTTCGATATTTCTGTTGGTCGTCGGCGTGGTCAGTGGGGGCCTGGAGCGGGATCAGGTCTTGCTGACGGCAGTCGCAGGCGCGATCGCCGGCGCCGTTTCCATGGCCGCAGGCGAGTACCTGGCCACCAAGTCACAGGACGAGGTCTTCGAGGCCGAGCTGTCCCTGGAGCGCACCCATATCAGGGATTTCCGTGATTTGGAGCTCGATCAGCTGCGCGGATTCTTCACCGACATGGGAGTGAGGCCCGACGACCTCGACGGGGTGCTGGCGGCGTTCGCCCGGAACGATGAAGCGTTGCTGAACGCCATGGCCGCCCTCGAGTTCGCCGTGATCGACTCGGAGCGACGTTCTCCGATAAGGGCCATGGTCATGTCGGGAGGGCTGTTCTTGGTCGGCTCGCTTCCATCGATCCTGCCCTTCGTTTTCGTCGGCACGGTCGGGACCGGGCTGGCTATTGCGACCGTTCTCGCCCTCATTGGCTTGTTCGTGGTCGGGGTGGTCAAGGCCTACGTCGCCAAGGGATCCTGGCTCCGGTCCGGTCTGGAGAACATGGTGGTGGCCGGGATCGGTGGTCTGCTCGCCTGGGCCATCGGCCGTGCCTTTGGCGCCGCCGTCAGCTGACCCGCCAACACCGTTCTGTGCGGATCACGTCATGAGTCACCTGTCGTGGAGGGTCGGGCAGGTGCTTGCAGAAGTTAGCGCTTTGCTGTATGCTTACAGCAGATGAACGAGAGCAAGCACAGCGATCTCGGTGAGTTCATCAGAACCCAGCGAGAGCGGGCGAACCTCTCCCTGCGTCGTCTGGCCGACAAGGCGGGCATCTCAAACCCGTACTTGAGCCAGATCGAGCGGGGGATCCGCCGGCCGTCCGCTGAGATCTTGAAGAACCTGTCGCGCGCCCTCGAGATCTCGTCCAACACTCTCTACCGGAGAGCCGGGCTGATCGACGAGGAGCTCCCGCCGCCATCGGTGTTCGAGGCGATCGAATCCGACGAGCGGCTGACCGGTGAACAGAAGAGTGTGCTTCTCGACATGTACCGGGCCTTGGTCCGTACCCACGGATCACCCGACGAGTCCAAACAGGAGTAACAAACAATGCAAGCAAAGAACGTTCTATACGCGGCCGTGGGAGCACCCGTGGTCGCCGCACGCAAGATGACCGATCAGGTCAACGCACTCAGGGACAGGGTCTCCAAGGAGACCTCCAATTACTCAGAGGTGGCCGAGAAGACCCTCGACGGCTGGGCCGTCGAGGGCCACAAGGTCATCACCCGGATCAGTGAGGGCAAGGTCGTCGAGGAGATCTCCTCGAAGGTCGACCTCGACCAGGCAAAGGAGCAGGTCAGCCGTCTGCGTGACCAGCTCGAGGACATGCTCGCCACGTGGCGCAGCTCCTTCCGCCCCGAGAAGGCGGAGGAGACGGTGAAAGCGGGAGACGAGGCCCCGGCCGCCAAGCCTGACGGGAAGCCTGCCGCCAAGAAACCGGCCGCTAAGACTTCTGCTGCCAAGACGACCAAGTCGTCAGCGGCTGCCAAGAAGAGCCCGGAGAAGCCAGCGACCCCCAAGGCCAAGGCTTCCTGAGTTCGCTCTTACTAACGGCGAAAGGGGCCCCTCCGGGGCCCCTTTTGCGATGCTCACCTCAAGTGTTGATCGACGGCTCGAGGTCATTTGCGGCCGAGATCCAGGCTTCGACCATCGCCTCGGTGGGCAGGCGATCGACCACCTTCAGCGAACCGTTCATCCCGATCACCTTGGCGAGCAGCGCCGTCGGGTTGCGACGACGGAGGTCACGGAGGGTGTCCACGCCGGCTTTGACCAGGAGGGCCGCGTACTCGGCACCAACCCCACGCACCCGCAGAAGGTCGGCATGATGGACCCATAGCTGGAGATCCTTGGGTGTGATCCCGGTCTCCTTGGCCAGCATGGTGCGGCCACGTCGAGTAGAGGCAGAGTCGATGAGACCCTTACTGGTGCGCACCCCCACTTTCCTCAACCTGGTGGCACATCGGTCATCGATACCGGCGACCTGATCGATCCGCGCCATCTCACCTTTCTCACAAAACTAGATCGAGTGCCCGAATATAGACCACAGCGGACAGACGACTCACGCCGAGTGGCGTGGCTTCAAATCCGTCACGTCGGCCTCGGTGTCGACATCACGTGGAGCCACTTCGGGGAACCAGACCTCGTTCACCCACTCGGGATGAGCCTGCCAGAGACGTCTCGCCCCCTCGTCCCCTTCGAGCGACATCAACCGAGCCCAGAGTGAGCGATCGACGACCACCGGGTTCCCCCAGCTGTATCGGTACTTCGGAATGGTCACCGGTTTGCCTGCCTTGGCATGTGAGCGAAGCAACTCACCGACCGTCTCGACCGGGACATCCGGCTGGTCGCCAATGACGACCAGCGCCTTGTCGCATCTGGAGAGTCGGGTCAATGCGTCGAGGCCCACCCTGAGTGACGAGGCGATCCCCTCCTCCCACTCCAGGTTCTCGACGATGTAGACGTCGTCGAGATCGGCCCTCTCCAAGATCTCGTCGGCGTCATGGCCAATGACCACCCATACCTCGTCCACCCCGAATTCCTTGGTTCGAGCAACGACGTGACCGAGGAGGGTCGAGTCACCCCATGGCTCGAGTTGCTTGGTCCTGCCGAGGCGCTTCGACCTCCCTGCGGCGAGGACGACGGCAGCGGTGGACATGATCCTAAATCTAGTGTGGCGCCCTCGGGCTGGTCCTAGTGGCCCGTCACTTGACGGCCACCGGAAAGCGGGTCAGTGCCCCCACTCCCTCACGGTCCAGCGGGGAAGCGACATCTATCTGATAGACCTTTCCACCGGCAGAGACCGTCGACTCCATCACCGCAGCCACGATGTCGTCGACCGCGAAGAGTGATGAGCTGCAGACCGGGCATGTTTCGCCGTTCCGGGTCAGGTGACCGCAGGCATCACAGATGGCCCCGGTACGGTTGAAGGGCCCCGCAACCACGAGTGTGTCGATGGCTTGGGCATTGGCCGCGTTGATGACGTCCGTCAGACCGAGGACAGCGTTGCCACCGCTCCAGGCCGTGTCACAGACCCGTCCGGCCAGGGCGCGCTGCCGGTGTCTGCGCATCTCCTTGTCCATGGATGCGACCTCAGAGCGAAGGGTGGGAAGTGAGATCGTCTGTGGGCTGGCGACGAAAGACGCCCTCTGGAGACGGGCGAGGTATGGATGCAAAATGCGTGCGATCTCCTCGATCATCTCTTCGTGACTCCCTATCGCCAGATAGTCGAACGGTCTGCGTGCATGACGGTCCAGGAGCCGCTCGCCCGCCTCACGCCACAGCTTCGACGTCACCTCGTCCGCCCGGGCCCTCACGGTGTGCTCCTCGTACCCGGAGAACCCTCCCCAGCTTCGGTTGCCGATGTCGGCGTCGAGTGGTGAGCCGATCTCGTCGACGATGCCCTCCATCCCGACAAACGTCCTCGCATTGGCGTGGTCGGCGACAATGATCCCGCTGCGCAGGGCGCGAGGCCCTGCCCGCAAGGGGCGCAGGTATGGGCGGGGCCCGATGGTGGAGATGTTGGGGGCAGGGTGGCCGAGCGGCTCGAGAACGAACATGTCATCGATCTCGGATGCGAAAATCGCATAACTCGGTGCCGCATCCATCTCCAGTTGATCTGCAAGGTCGTGGATGCGTGCGGTGTCGGCGCGGACACTCTTCTGAACACGACGATCGAGACTCTCCGAGCGCTCTCTGATCGGCTTGACCAGGTCCGAGAGCAATGCGCCGAATCCTCCCGGGCTCGGCCGACTCGCATAGACGGAAATGAGCGAGCCATTGCGGCTCCTCAAGTCGGCAATGCGGTCACCTTCCAAATCGACCTCCCATACCGGACAGCTCGTTGAGGGTCGTCGCGCTGCGGTGAACCTACACAACGCGAGGGTTGGCCGTCACAGTGCCCGCATCAACTCGGCGGTGAGCTCTTCTTGGATCCAGCCGAGGTAGTCCATGACCTGCCGGCTGTCCTCAGACAGATGGTCATGATCCGACTCGACATCGATTCCGAGCCGTGCCCCCAGGGCGAGACGTGCCTCGTTGAGCACTCGAAGAAGGGCGTTGCCTTCGTCAAACGACACCACACTATTGCCGTGGCCGCTCACGACCTTCTCGAAGACGGCACGGTCGGCGTTACGACCGGCCTGGAGATCCTCGCCCATGAACCGCCACCATTCGGCGTTGGCATCAGGATCGTCGAGGTACACGGGCACGTTGAGGCGGTCGGCCGCAGGATCCTCCCCGGTTGCTCCGACCCCCGCCAGGAGAGGAAGCACGTCGCCGAGGAACATGCGCTCCTCCGGGGTCAGCTCGACCCTGATCCCACGCTCTACGGTCTTGAAACGGCTCATTGCTCTATGGTCGCCCACAACCCGTGGCTGTGGAGCCGGTAGCAATCCAGCTCTGCCTTCTCCCGCGGGCCGTCGGAGACGATCGCCCGCCCCTCATGATGGACCTGGAGCATGAGATCGGTGGCCTTGATCTCGTCGTACCCGAACAGCTTCCGGAACACATACACGACGTAGGACATGGTGTTGACCGGGTCGTTCCAGACCACAACCTGCCACGGGCGATCGATGTCGACGTCTTCGTCGGTGTCGGGAACGATGACAGGTGTGGTCTGAGCGAGCATGTCCGGATCTGGGGGGTATCTCACAACCTTATGCCTGGAATCGGAGGGCGCACACCCCCACCGCACTGGGCATGCCCGGGTCGGACCAGGGGATGCGTCCAACCGGGAACGGTGAGCCGACACCACTGAAGTCGGGGACGGGGTCCGGAAACCCTGCCACCCCTCGCTCTCGGACACATGCGGCGAATTCGGCCAGGTTGGCCTGCACCATCTCCCGGAGCCCGGGGTCACCGGTCAGGTCGAGTGCCCCTGCCGACAGAAGGGGGCCGCATTTGTCGAGCGCATCCAGCGCCGGGCGGTCGGTGAAATCGATGCCGGCGAGCGCTACCGCCATCCGAGGGCGCCCGAGGCCATCTAAGGGGATCGCATCGATCTCGACCCCCTCCTGGTCGAGACAGGCCTCGAATGCGGCCAGACCAGGGCCTGACATGAGTGATGTCGTCGTAGAGGGTGCCGAGGTCGAGGTGCTCACCCCGTGAGGATCTGTCGGTGACGGCCCGTCGGCGGCGGCGATGCATCCTCCCACGATCAGCAGAAGAGTCGGGGCCGTGATCCGCCACACGGCATCAGGGACGCGCGTCGAGGCCGTCGGCGAGGATCATGGCGATGTCGCGGACCCGCACCTCATCGCGACCCAGCTCCTTGACCCCATCTTCGATCATGACATAACAGAATGGACAGGCCACTGCAATCTCGTCGGCCCCGGTTGCCAGGGCCTCCTCGGCCCGCTCGATGTTGACCTTCTTCCCGGTCTTCTCCTCCATCCAGAATCGGGCGCCGCCTGCCCCACAGCAAAACGAGCGCGTGCCATGTCGTGGCATCTCCACCACCTCATTGCCCGATGCGCCGACAACCGCACGCGGTGCCAGGTAGATGTCGTTGTGACGACCGAGATAACAGGCGTCGTGATATGCGATCTTCTTGGCATCGCCGTTTGCCTTGAGGGGCTCGTCGATTCTTCCCTGGCGCAACAGCTCGGCCAGAAGTTGGCTGTGATGGACCACCTCGTATTCCCCGCCGAGCTGGGGATACTCGTTGGCGAGGGTGTTGAAGCAATGAGCGCACTGGGTGATGATCTTGGCGATACCCAACTCCTCGAACGTCGCGATGTTCTGAAGTGCGAGCTGCTGGAACACGACCTCGTTGCCCGACCGGCGCGCCGGATCGCCGGTGCACACCTCACGTTGCCCGAGGATGGCGAAGTCGATGCCTGACCGATGAAGCAGACGGGCCAGCGACACCGACACCGCCGTGTTCCGATCATCGAACGAGCCGGCGCAACCGACGAACCAGAGATACTCGGCAGTCGTCTTGCCATTCTGGCCAAAGACCGGCACGTCGAAATCGAGCTCGGACGTCCAGTCGGCCCTCGCCTGCTGACTCATTCCCCACGGGTTGGACTGATTCTCCATCGCAACGAAGGCCTTGCCCAGCTCGGACGGGAACTCGGACTCCATGAGGGTCAGATAGCGGCGCATGTCGAGGATGCGGTCGAGGATCTCGATGTCCACCGGGCAGATCTCGTCACACGCGCGGCAGGACGTGCAGGCGAAGGCCTCTTCGGGTCGAACCCGGTCGAACAGAGAGCCGGCCTCGTCGAGGACCACGGTCGTCGAGACCGGCGCCGCCACGCCGGCCAGCGCGGCGGCCACCTCGCCCGACTTCAACACCATCTCCCTGGGGTCGAGTGGCTTGCCGGTGATGTTGGCCGGGCAGACCGAGGTGCATCGACCGCAGACCGTGCAAGCGTCGGTGTCGAAGATCTGCTTCCAGGTGAGGTCGGTGGCGACACTCATGCCGATGGTCTCGATGTCGTCGGCCTCCATGAGATTGGGCATCGCTCGCATCGCCCCTTTGGGCCGGTCATGAGCGGAGAGAAAGAGGTTGGCCGGCGAGGTGATCATGTGGCGCAACTTGGTGAGGGGGAGCACCACGAGGAATGCCACGAACGTGAGGACGTGGGTGACCCAGAAGAACCGATGCCAGTCACCGGCCGACGAGCCGTCGAAGATCGCCGAGAGCGGGTAGCCGACAAAGGACCAGATCTCGAACCGAGGTCGCCCGGCGAGTGAGATCCGGGCCGCCTCGGTTGCCACACCGGTCAGCCCGATGAGCACCAGGACCGCGATGACCAGGGCGTCCTCGGGTCTGGTCTTCGATCGTATCCGCCATGTCGGGATCACATATCGGCCGGCGACTGCAAGTGCGAGACCACCCAGATATACGAGGGCGGCTGCGTCGAGGACCGCCGAGAAACCCTGATAGAAGCGATCCTCGAGGAACTTGAAGTCAGCAGGGAGCAGATGGTCGATCTCGAGGGTGACGGTCCCCAGGAAGAGAACGATGAACCCGAAGTAAACCATCGAATGCATGACACCGGCCCGGGGGTCACGCATCACCGTCCTCATCGACAGGCCCTGGTACAGACGGTTGAGCCGCTCACCCCACCTGCCGCTTCTCGGGTCGCTACCACCCTGTTGCCAGCTCGCCGCCCGCTGGGCAAACAGGTGAAACGTCAGCCACAGAAATCCCGCCACCGTCACGTAGAACACGAAGACCACCGCGTCCGGGATGTTCCCGAACACCTCGCGGCCGACCTCCAAATCGGGGTGGTTGGGGAGGGTGCCGAGCAGGCCCAGCGTCAGCGTGCCTACTGCAGAGAGCACGCCCACGGTCTCCAAAACCTCGGCCGCGGTTGGGCGTCTCACACCTGCCATGGCCGGCGAGTGTAGGTCCCAGCAAACCTGAGGTTGCCCGACCTCGATATAGGTCGCACAGCCTCGAGAATGAAGCGAGGGTTTCGAAGATCATGACGAGACCTCACTCGATTCGAGACCTATCGAATCTTGATTGACAGATCGACACTCATCGGTCATACTGACATTCGACACGCATCGAATCTTGAGTGGAGACTCTCACGATGGCCGAATTGATCACCCCAGGCGAAAAAGCTCGCGACCTCGCCATCGCCCCTCGACGCATCCCGATCGAGGTCGAGGGAAGCGTGGCCTACGAGCTCATACTGACGCTCTGGTCGACCTTCAACCCCAAGGACTCGCACACCGCGTACGACCTCGGTGAGGGATGGCACGACGAGGTGAAGGCACTGGTTGCCGACGATCTCGCCGAAGAGATCATGACACTCGGCGGCCCGTATTGTGCCGCCTGGTTGGGCATCGCCAGCCTCTTGATGTCCGCACCCCACCCGCACGACCCCGAGCACGTCTACGGGTGGTTGGAGACGGTCGACGACAAGCGTCTCCGCCGGTGGCTCCTCGGCTACAGCAGCGAAAACGATGACCAGTCGCTCATCGAGCAGGCCGCGGATGGGGATATCGACGCCGCCATCAGGCTGTTGGGAGATGCGGTCGACGACGAGCCTGGGCTGATCGATTACATCCAGTGGATGCTGGAGGCCGAGGGCCTCCCCGGCCGTTTCGCGTCGATCCTCAAGCGATTCCGCACCGAGGTGTTTGCCAACTACGAAGAGGAGTTCGCCGGATCGATCAGCCGGGCGGCCGCCGCCCGACGGGCTGCACCTGTTCGGGGCGACGCCAAGGCGGTGATCGAGGAGGTCACCAGTGGCCTTGCCTTCGATATCCCACTCGGCGTCACGCGGGTGGTGCTGGTGCCATCGGTGGTGACCCGTCCGCTGTCGCTGGTCGACGCCAACCGCGGGACACTCATCGTCTACTACGGAATCCCCGACGAGTTCATCAACAGTGACCCGGAGGCTCCCCCGTCGTGGCTGGTGCGCATCTACAAGGCCTTGAGCGATGAGA
>DASWKM010000065.1:0-7050 GCA_036396635.1 Acidimicrobiia bacterium | reverse complement strand
CTGACCTTCACCGCTCCGGACGCAGGCACATATCAGGTCATCTGCGCAATCGAATCCCATTTCGATGCCGGCATGGAGGGGGAACTCACCGTCGTCGACAGCTGACCAAACCGTTCGCCCGTGATCTCATCGAGGAATGAGCGCGTGGCTGTGCTCTGGGCGAGCCCCGCGAACGTCTTTGGGTGGGGATCTGTTGTGCAACCAGACCTGCTGAGCAGGGTTTTCGGCCCAGCGGTTGGCAGGTGGGGATCTGTTGTGCAACCAGACCTGCTGAGCAGGGTTTTCGGCCCAACGGTTGGCAGGTGGGGATCTGTTGTGCAACCAGACCTGCTGAGCAGGGTTGTGAAGCCGGTAGCTTCACGTGATGGAGCCATTTCGAATCCAGGTGTCAGAGGCAGCCCGGACCGATCTCCGCCGGCGGTTGGCCGAAGCCCGGATCACCTCGGCACCGTCGGGTGAGGCTTGGGAGTCCGGCGTCGATTACGACTACCTGACCGATCTCATCGAGTATTGGCGGGATGACTTCGACTGGCGTCGACAAGAGGACCGACTGAACTCCCTTCCTCACTACCAGGTCGATGTCGGCGACCAGAACGTCCATTTTCTCCACGTCCGCGCAGACCCCCATCGGTACTCCTCGGCGATCCCTCTCATCTTGAGCCACGGCTGGCCCTATTCGTTCATCGAGTTCCTACCGATCATCCCCTGGCTGACCGACCCCGAAGCCCACGGTGGGACGGCGGGCGATGCCTTCGACGTGGTGGTGCCATCTCTGCCCGGCTTCGGGTACTCGGCGCCGATGGTCAACCAGCCGTTCACCGGTGAGTCGGTGGCCGAGCTGTGGCATGCACTGATGACCGAACAGCTTGGTTACCGTCATTACGCCACCTACGGCGAGGACGTCGGGACAACCGTCAGTGACTGGCTGGGTGCCCTCTATCCGGACGCGATCATCGGGCTCTTCACCACCCACGCAGCCTTCCCACCCGCAGAACGCAGCCAGGACCTCACCGCGGCCGAGGATGCCTTCCGGGAGTGGTTGAACGACAAGTGGCGAACAGGACGCGGGTACAGCGAGATCCAATCCACCAGACCCGACACCCTGGCGATCGGACTGAACGACTCACCGGCCGGCCTGCTCGCTTGGCTGGTCGAGAAATTCCGGGAGTGGAGTGGCCCTGATTTCGAAGAGGCGTGGAGTCGAGACGACGTCCTCACCACGACATGCCTGTACTGGTTCACCGAGACGATCGGCACCTCGTTCCTCCCCTACTACGACGACAAGCACGAGAGGCCGGTCCCGTTGGTGACGGTGCCGGTCGGGGTGGCCGTACAGTGGGGTGAGCGGGACTTCCCCCGCGAGTACGCGGCACGTACCTACACCGACATGAGGATGTGGAGTGACCTTCCCCGAGGCGGCCACTTCACCGCCAAGCAGACACCTGATCTGGTGGCATGCGCGATGCGTGAGTTCTTCGCTCCACTACGCGACTGACCCCTACCGCCTCGATGTGCCCGAGGATCAGCCGGAGACGTCGATGGGATTCGAGTTCGTGATGGGATGGAGACAATGATCGAACGGGGGCGGACGGCCGTCGCCGAACACCGGGTGATCAAGCCTCGGCTCTGCCTGTTGCTGGTCGTCGCCGTCGTTGCCTGCTCTCCGCCCCCGGCGGACTTATCAGAAGCGGTGGAGGCGGGTGACACGTCCGGGGCCCGCGCCCTCCTCGAAGAGGGGGCTGACCCCGATCGGCCACTGCTGAACGGGCTGACTCCACTCATGAGAGCCGCCAATCGCAACGACCCCGAGATGACCAGCCTCTTGCTGGAGTGGGGGGCGGATATGACCGCTGGGTCGGCGGGCCTCACCGCCGTCCACATCGCCGCCGGCGCCGATGCCTCCGGTGCCCTCGAGGTCTTGCTTTCCGCCGGCGCCGATCCGGTGGTCAGGTCGGCGGGGGGCATGAACGCCCTCGACTACGCCGCCGAGTTGGGGGCGGCCGACGTCGTCGAGGCCCTCGTAGCGGCCGGGCTCGAGCCGGATGGGCCTTCACTCGTGGTGACTCAGGGCCACGGCTACCCACGCGACGAAGGCCCGACACCACTTGCCATTGCGGTTCGGGGTGGTCATGTCGACGTGGTCAGGGCCTTGTTGGCGCTGGGCGCCGATGTAGATGCGCGCTCGGCTGCAGGCCACACTCCGTTGCTGGTCGCCGTGTTCAGTGACCAGACTCCGGAGATGGTCGAGATCCTGCTCGCGGGCGGGGCAGACCCTTCCGCAACGGCTCGTTGTGATCTGGGTTGCTCCGTCGAGGGTC
The DNA here is from genome assembly GCA_036396635.1 of Acidimicrobiia bacterium. Taxonomy (GTDB): domain Bacteria; phylum Actinomycetota; class Acidimicrobiia; order Spongiisociales; family ZC4RG35; genus JANQRA01. Next base: position 4,732 of record DASWKM010000065.1, on the reverse strand, counting down.
TCCTGACCGTGGCCGAGTGGGCGGTTGAGCTGGACCGTGTCGAGTTGAGCGAGCTGCTCAGAGGGTGAATGCGGTGCCCGGATACAGGGCCGAATTCGAGTGTCGATGGGGTCTTTTGCCCTTATGACGACGTGGGCCCAGGTTGTAGGTTGAGACGCATGACTTCTGTCGCCACGCGCCGATCGGCCACGATCGATGGGAACGAGGCCGCGGCGCGCATTGCCCACCTGCTCAGCGAGGTCATCGCGGTCTACCCGATCACACCCGCCTCACCGATGGGCGAGTTGGCCGACGCCTGGTCACACCAGGGCAGGCCCAACCTCTGGGGCGTCGTCCCCGACATCGTGGAGATGCAGAGCGAAGCCGGTGCGGCAGGGGCGGTCCATGGCGCCTTGACGGCCGGTGCACTGAGCACGACCTTCACCGCATCCCAGGGTCTCCTCCTCATGCTCCCGAACATGTACAAGATCGCGGGAGAACTGACTCCCGCTGTCATACATGTGGCCGCCAGGACCGTGGCGACGCATGCCCTCTCCATCTTCGGTGATCACTCCGATGTCATGGCGGCGAGACAGACCGGTTTTGCCCTGCTGGCCTCCTCATCGGTCCAGGAAGCCCAGGACATGGCACTGATCGCCCACTTGGCCACAATGGAGAGCCGAATTCCCTTCCTCCATTTCTTCGACGGGTTCCGCACGTCCCACGAGGTCGCGAAGATCGAGGTGATCGGCGCGGACACGGTTCGATCGCTCGTGGACGAGGACTTGATCGCCGCGCACCGTCTCAGGTCACTCAATCCGAATAGACCGGTGCTGCGTGGGAGTGCGCAGAACCCTGACGTCTTTTTCCAGGCGCGAGAGGCGGTGAACCCCTTTTACGAGGCGGTGCCGGAGATCGTCTCCCGAACGATGGAGCGTGTCGCCGCCGAGACCGGGCGGCGCTACCACCTCTTCGACTACCACGGCGCCTCTGACGCCGAGACCGTGATGGTGATCATGGGTTCGGGTGGGGGAGCCGCCCGGGAGGCGGTCAACCGTTTGGTCGACGACGGTTCCAACGTGGGGGTGCTCCAGGTCCGGATGTACCGCCCGTTCAGCCCGACCGATTTTGCCGAAGCCATCCCTGAGACCGTGAAGCGAATCGTCGCCATGGATCGGACCAAAGAGCCCGGTGCGATGGGTGAGCCTCTGTATCTCGACGTGGTCACCGCGCTGGCGGAGACCGGGCGGTCCGCAGCGGTATTCGGCGGGCGGTACGGGCTTTCGTCCAAGGAGTTCACCCCGTCAATGGTGGCCGGGGTCTTCGCGGAGTTGGAGCGCGAGTCGCCACGCCGGCATTTCACGGTCGGGATAGTCGACGACGTGTCCGGGCTCTCGGTCCCCTTCGACTCCGGATGGTGGTCGGAGCCCGACGACGTGACCCGGGCCGTCTTCTTCGGGCTCGGCTCCGACGGGACCGTGGGCGCCAACAAGAACTCGGTGAAGATCATCGGCGAGTCGACCAGGCTCTACGCGCAGGGTTACTTCGTATATGACTCCAAGAAGGCAGGCTCTCAGACGGTCTCACATCTCAGGGTGTCACCGCGACCGATCGAGTCGACCTATCTGATCCAGCAAGCCGACTTCGTGGCTGTACACCAATTCGACTTTCTGGAGAGCATCGATGCTCTCGAGTTGGCAGGTGTGGGGGCAACCGTGTTGCTGAACAGCCCCTATGCGCCCAAGACGGTATGGAGTCGTCTGCCCATCGAGGCCCAGACACAGATCATCGAAAAGAATCTCTCGGTCTGGGCAATCGACGCCGCGTCGATTGCGAGGGAGGCGGGGCTCGGTGGCCGGGTCAACACCGTCCTTCAGACTTGCTTCTTTCACCTGACCGACTTCCTGTCGACCGACGACGCCATCGAGGCGATCAAGAGGCACATACGGAAGAGCTATGGCAGTCGCGGTGAGACTGTTGTGAAGCGCAACGAGACCGCGGTCGACCGCGCCATCGAGGGCCTCTTCCGTGTCGAGCGGGGTACGGCAACCAGTGAAACGAGGATCAAGGACCCGGTTCCCCAGGTGGCGCCCGATTTCGTGAAGCGGGTCACTGGGATGATGATCGCCGGCAGGGGGGACCTGCTCCCGGTGTCCGCACTGCCCGTGGATGGCACCTTCCCTCTGGGCACGGCGATGTGGGAGAAGCGATCGATAGCCCTCGAGATCCCGATCTGGGACTCCACGCTTTGCATCGACTGCGGCAGATGTGCCCTGGTGTGTCCCCATGCAGCGATCCGTTTCAAGGCATTCGAGCCGGATGTGCCCATTCCCGACGGGTTTCTGTGGAAGGAGTCGACCGGCAAAGACTTGCGTGGCAAGCGGATCACCATTCAGGTCGCGCCTGACGACTGCACCGGCTGCGGTATCTGCGTGGAGATCTGCCCCGCCGTGTCCAAGGAGGCCGTCAGGCACAAAGCGATCAACATGGAGCCCAAGGACGGCCATCTGGAGCGCGAGCGCAGGAATTTCCAGGCGTTCCTGGAAATACCCGACATGGACCGCTCCGAGGTCAACGCCGCTTCCGTCAAGGGATCCCAGCTGCTCAAGCCACTCTTCGAGTTCTCCGGGGCATGCGCCGGTTGTGGTGAGACCCCCTATCTCAAGCTCATCACCCAGATGATGGGGGACCGGATGATCGTCGCCAACGCCACCGGATGCTCCTCGATCTATGGGGGCAACCTTCCAACCACACCTTGGACGACGACCGGCGACGGCCGGGGCCCCGCATGGTCCAACAGCCTGTTCGAGGACAACGCCGAGTTCGGGCTTGGCATGCGTCTGGCTCTCGAGACGCAAAGACAGGATGCGATCCTCCTGGTCACGGCTCTCGCCCCCGAGCTCGGCCGGCTGGCCATCGACATTCTCGATGTCGCCGAGAATCCCGACCACACGGACCCCGACGCCCTCATCGCGCGTCAACGATCCCAGGTCACACAGCTCAAGGAGCTGCTCACTCGGTTGGACGGACCACTGCCCCGGCGGCTGGAAGGCGTGGCGGACTCTCTGATCGAGACCAGTGTTTGGATCGTGGGCGGAGATGGCTGGGCCTATGACATCGGTTTTGGAGGCCTCGACCACATCCTGGCCTCGGGCCGCGATATCAACATACTGGTCCTCGACACCGAGGTGTACTCGAACACCGGCGGCCAGGCCTCGAAGGCCACACCCCGGGCCGCCATCGCCAAGTATGCCTCGGGCGGGAAGACCACGGGCAAGAAGGATCTCGGTCAGATCGCGATGTCGTACGGGAACGTCTACGTGGGCCAGATAGCGATGGGGGCAAACCCGACTCAGACGGTCAAGACGATCGCAGAGGCAGAGGCCCACCGAGGTGTCTCGCTGGTCATCGCTTACAGTCCCTGCATCGCCCACGGCATGGACATGAAGGACCAACTGAGCCACCAGAAGGCAGCCACCGAATCGGGTTACTGGCCCCTCTATCGATACGACCCCGGGCGTGAGGCTGTCGGCCAGCCCGGTCTGCGTCTCGACAGCCGCAGCCCGATCATCCCATTCAAGGAGTTCGCAGCCAAAGAGACCCGATTCGCCATGTTGGGTCGCGTCGACCCGGAGGGAGCAGAGGAGCTGATGAGCAAGGCCCAACAGGACATCGACGACCGGTGGCACCTCTACAAGCAGATGGTGAACGTCCACCGCACGGCCGAGTACGCCGAGGTGGAGGAATGAGCGTCGATCTCTCGACCACGTACCTGGGGCTCGATCTGGCTCACCCCGTCATGCCCTCGGCCTCCCCACTCACCGGGGACATAGATCACATCCACGCCATGGTCCAAGCGGGCGCTCCCGCCATTGTGCTACCCAGCCTGTTCGAGGAACAGATCGAGCACGACGCCATGGCCGTCCATTTCAGCCTCGAGATGGGTGCCGACGGCTTCGGGGAGGCCCCTGAAGGCTTCTTTCCCAAGTTGGATGACTACAACACCGGTCCCGAGGACTACCTGGAGTTGATTCGTCGGGCCAAGGCAGAGGTGAGTGTCCCGGTCATCGCCAGTCTCAACGGAGCCACCAGCGGCGGGTGGACGCTCTATGCTCGGATCCTGGCCGACCAGGGCATCGACGCCCTGGAGCTGAACATCTACAGGATCGCCTCCGACATGAGGATGACGTCGGGAGACGTCGAGCTCTCCTATCTCACCTTGGTGGAGTCGGTCAAGGGATCCATCGACTTGCCGCTGGCCATCAAAGTCGGCCCCTACTTCTCATCGATGGCGGACATGGCCCGGCGGCTGGTCGACGCCGGAGCCGACGCCCTGGTCATGTTCAACCGGTTCTATCAACCCGACATCGATCTCGAGACCATGAGGGTCACGCCAAACCTGGTCCTCTCCAACCCTGTTGAGTTGCGACTCGTTCTCCGCTGGTTGGCGATCCTGAGTGGCAGGGTGGACTGTGATCTGGCGGCGACGTCAGGCATCCATGGGCCCGAGGACGCCATCAAGGCCCTTCTTGCCGGGGCGACGGTGACGAACATGGCCTCGGCTCTCCTCCGCCACGGGCCCTCCCGACTCACCGAGGTGCGAGACGGTGTCGAGACCTGGTTGACCGAGCACGACTACGTGTCTGTGGACCAGGCCCGGGGAAGCCTGAGTTACTCGTCGGTACCGGACCCTGAGGTCTTCGAGAGGACCAGCTACATGAAGACCTTGACGTCGTACGTGCCCACCTGGTGA
>DASWKM010000064.1:0-2994 GCA_036396635.1 Acidimicrobiia bacterium | reverse complement strand
GACATCGTCTTCGCCAAGGTGGACACCGAGGATCAGCAGGAGCTGGCAATGATGTTCGGGATCAGGTCGATCCCGACCCTCATGGTGTTTCGCGATCAAGTGATCCTCTACGCCCAGCCGGGCGCCCTGCCGGGAAACCTGCTCGAAGACCTGATCGGTCAGGTGAAGGCCATCGACATGGACGTGGTGCGCGCCCAACTCGCCGAGCAGAATGGCCACGACCACGACCACGACCACCAAGGGGCCGAGGAGACGGTCTGACCTAATTGGGTTTGTGATAGATCGACATGTGATTGGTCGATCTCTCAGTGAATGGGCGGAGGTCATACCAACCGAAACGATCCTCCAGCTCCAGACCGGCGAGCCGGGCCATCAGATCCAGCTCCGCCGGCCATGCATACCGGACCTCGACGGGTAATACCACCGATTGGCCGTCGGCGTTGCGCTTGACGATGTGTGTCGAGCTACGTTGACCGACCGGGTCGTGGATCGTCATCTCGTACATGTGCTCCTTGGTGTTCGAGATGCTCGAAACGCCGAGCCGTGTGTTGTGTTGGTCGAAACGGCTCATGTCCGGCACGAAGCAATCGATGATGAATCGGCCACCTGAGTCCAGGTGATCTGCCACGTTTTGAAAGCATTCGACCTGTCTTTGCTGGGTCAGCAGGCCAAAGATGGTGTTGAAGGCCAGATAGACGAGGGGAAAGGAATCGTCGACATCGACGTCGCCGAAGTCGCCCATCGTGATCGGGACCGCCCCTCCCCCAGGCTTGGCTCGAAGTCTGCCCACCATCTCCTCAGAAACGTCGATTCCCGATACATCGACGCCTCGCCGCCGCAAGGGCAGGGCGATCCTCCCGGTGCCGATGGCCAGCTCCAACGCCCGCGGCGGGTCTCCGGCGTGGCGGGCCAAGAGATCGATCACAGAGTCCTCGACCACGTTGTAGATATCGTCGTAGTACGGCGCCCAGGTGCGCCCATAGGTCCCTTCGTCGTACCCATCCATGCCCGCGAGTCTCCCAGGTCTGTGCGAGGATCGGTGGGTAATTCCTAGGCTGTGGTGATGGCCGCCGATCCGGGAGTCATCGCAGACCTCGAGGCAAGAGGGCTGCGCTACGAGGTCATGGCATGCGACCCAACCCTGGCCGACACCGCCGCTTTCTGTCAGGCCTACGGCATCCCGTTGGAGAAGTCGGCAAACGCCATCTTGGTTGCTTCCCGGAAACCGGAAGGTCATAACGCAGTCTGTGTCATCCTCGCCAACACCCGACTCGACGTCAACGGAGCCGTGCGCCGCAAGCTCGGTGTGCGCAAGGTCAGCTTCGCCCCGGCCGAGCTCACCAGGGAGCTGACCGGTCAGGAGATCGGAGGGGTGACCATCTTCGGGCTGCCCGACGGGCTCTCGGTGTGGATCGACAGCCGCGTGATGGACTGTGACTGGGTGATCGTCGGAGCAGGCTCTCGATCGGCCAAGATCAAACTGGACCCATCACAACTGGAGGGTCTCGACGGATACGAGGTAGTGGAGCACCTGGCCACGGCACCCTCCTGATATCGAGACTCGTGAGAAGGGAACCGAATCTGATCGGCGGCTCGTCCAAGTCTCATGGATCGCGTCCGCCCAATTCTTCTGTTGGTCGTGTCCCTGCAAGTCCTCGCGGCGTGCGGGACTCCGACCGACGCCATCGCAGATGGGTCGTCCACCACCATTGGGGCACCAGCCTCGAGCACCAGCCTGGCTCCCACCACATCGACAAGCACCCCACCCGTCGACGCCCTCGAGGTGATAGTCGCACCCGACGAAACGGGAACCCTTCCGCCAGAGCTTCGGGTGGGCTGTCCATTTGGCCCCAGCTTTCCTCTCGGGGCCCTCGCGGGCATACGCCCGCTCGAAGAGGCGGATCCAGGTGGTGTCGCCGAAGCGGTTCAACCCTTCCTCGCCGGTGAAGAGGGCCGGTTCTGGCCACAGGATGGATGGCTCATCCTCCATGAGACACGGGAACACATCCTGTTGGTGGCCAGGGACGAGAACGGGTCATTGGCGCACATGAGTGTCTCCCGCTCCCAGGATGGTTGGATGTGGGACGGTGCGTCGTCGGGTGGGCCGTGCCCGTTGCAGTTCCTGGTCCCCGAGGGTCTCAACACGGTCGAGTGGCGACTTGATCCGACGGCTCCGGCACCCCGCCCGGCGGACCGGGCGATACCGGTGTTGCTGACCGAGCGTGAGTGCGTGAGCGGACAGGAGATCGGTGACCGGTTGGTTGGGCCTCAGATCGTGATGATCGACTCCTCGATCCGGATCGCCTTCGCCGCCAATCCTCCTGAAGGAGACGCGTTCACCTGTCAGGGCAATCCTGAGACACCTTTTGTCCTGGAGCTTCCTCAGCCGATCGGTGACCGTGAGATCATCGAGGGATACGGGATCGGGATCCAACTCGAGGACTACCTGGATTGATGTCCCTCGCGCCGCATGAGAAAGAAGAACCCCACCAAGCCGACCACCGCGAATGCAAACCATTGGATCGCATACCCGAGGTGAGGGCCCGCGTCATCGAATTCAGGTAGATCGACAGGTACGGGCAACTCCCCCGCCTCCTCATCGGTGAGCACGACATACAGTGGCACCAGATCCACCGAGACTTGATCCTGTATCCGCTCGAGGTCGACCCGGTTGAACACCGACAGCTCCCCAGGAGGGTCCTCGGGGCCAAGAGCGGGTTTGGTTTGGGTGAGATGAACCCACCCCTCGATTCTCACATCTCCGTCGGGCGGTGGTGCATCGCCAACCGGTGTCTGATCCATTGTCAGATGCACCCATCCTCTGTTGACCAGGACCGCCCGTTCGCCATCAACGAGCGGGGTGATGACGTGGAACCCGGCCGTCCCCAGATGGGTCTGGGACCTGATCAGCACTTCCTCCTCGGGCAAGAACCGGCCAGTGACGATCACACGTCGATACTCGATTGCGGGCGGATCACTCCCGGCCAGCAGTGC
>DASWKM010000063.1:0-12975 GCA_036396635.1 Acidimicrobiia bacterium | reverse complement strand
TCAGACCGCCCATGTCTGAGCGTCTCCGCAACCTGATCACAGTTGCCCTGATCGCGGTGATGGCAGTCGCTCTCGTCGTCCTGGTGGCGACCAACCCATCTGACCCGGATCGGATCCAGTCGATCGGCTCCAGGATCAAATGTCCGGTCTGCCAGGGCGAGTCCATCGCCAACTCACCGTCCACGATGGCGCGTGACATGCTGGACCTCATCGCGGAGCGCGTTACCGAAGGTCGAACAGACCAAGAGATCATCAACGAGCTGCTCGGGTCATTCAGCGGCGCGCTGCTGCTCGATCCGCCGGCAAGTGGGTCCACCCTGGTGCTTTGGCTGGCGCCGGTCGCAGCTCTGATCTTCGGCGTCGGAGTGATCCTATGGTGGCGACGTCATCCACCGCAGGTGACTACGGCCGAGACCGATGCCGGCACACGACGGCTGGCACCACTCATGATCCTTGCGGTGGCGTTTGGTGCCATCGTCGTGGTCGCCGGTTTCTTCCTTCAGGACCGCGGCGGCCCCGCTTCGGGCGTGGCAGCGATCGACACCGAGAATCTCGACGACGTATCCAACGAGACCATGGAGGCAGTCATCGCCGCCAATGCCGATCATCCCCAGGTCGATGGAATGCGCCTCGCATTGGCCGAGCGCTACTTCCAGGAGGGCGAGTTTCGCACAGCGTTCCCACACTTTCTCGCGGTTGCCGATTCGACGTACGCGAGTGACTCTCAGGTGGTGACCGCGCTGGTCCAGCTCGCCTGGATGGCCTGGGAAGGCAACGGCGAGGTCGACGCCGCGATGGGCCTGTTGGACCAGGCTCTGGCAATCGATGACGGCTCTGCCCCCGCCCTCTACCTCAAGGGCCAGGTGCTCTGGTGCGGATCCAATGCATTCGAGGAATCAGCTGGTCTCTTCCAGCAGATCCTGGCCGATTCCGAGCTGCCCGATGAGTCGAGACAGACGGTTCAGAACGATCTCGATGCGGTGAACGCCCGGTCGGCATGCACATGAAGGGTCGAAATCTCCGCTGGCTCGGTTACGGGATCGCGGCGTTGACAGTGGCCTTCGCCGTTGTCCTGGCCTCCCGCTTTGGCTCGGACCCCGGTCTGGTCGACTCGCCACTACTCGACAAACCTGCCCCCTCTTTCGCCCTCCCGCCGTTGGAAGGTGGCGACCCCGTCTCTCTTGCCGAGTTGAAGGGCGACGTAGTCGTTGTCAACTTCTTCGCCTCGTGGTGCCTGGAGTGCCGGGCTGAGCACGCGGCGATCACTTCCACCGCCGACGCCTTCGCCGACCAGGGGGTCACCGTCGTCCAGATCAGTTATCAGGAGAGCCCACCCGCATCTCTGGAGTACCTGGAACTAGCCGGACGGTCCGATGCCGCCCACTATCTCGCTGACCCAGGTAGCCGGACTGCCATCGCCTATGGTGTGTTCGGTATCCCCGAGACGTTCTTCATCAACGAGGAGGGTGTCGTGGTGGGGAAGATCATCGGTGAGTCTGACGCCCTCATCCTCGGGGCGACGATCGATGCCATCAAACGCGGTGAGAGCCCGGGCCAGAAGGTCACGGGGGACACGTCGCAACAGCCTGAGGGGTAGCCGGAGAGCCATCCAGATTCATGCGGGCATGGGTTTGGGACGCTGCCGCGTCTGGGTGGTGGGGTTTGGGGTTGTGGTGGTGGGTGGTGTGGTTGTGTGGCCGGTTTTGGGCGGGGTCGGCCTGCCCCTAGCCGGACAGCGGTCCTCGGGTGTCGGGTTTGGCGAATCGGATCCTTCCGGGGTGGGTGATGATGTGGAATCCTCGTTCGTGGACCACCACCTGGTGGTGGGTATCAGCAGACCTCGAGCAACCCAGGGTTCCCACCACCGCTCAGCGACGGCTGCAACCCTGGGTTCGCGGATACTCGAGCCCGGGCTATTCGGCGTTGTCAACCCCTCCGTCGCCAGATCCTGAAAGAATCAGAAGAATTGTCGCCAGGTCAGCAGATAGGCAGTCATCACGCCAATGCGTAACCGACCGCTGCCGCGCCGAAGCAGAGCGGCCCGGAGAGGATCAGGTTCCAGGCTGCGTATCTCCACGCCCGGTCTTCGATGAGCTGAACCGTCTCGTATGTGAAGGTCGAGAACGTGGTGAAGGCTCCGAGGAATCCGGCGCCACCCCACACAAGCCACGACTCCGCCAGACGATCGGACAGGACCAAACCGACGAGGGCTCCGAAGAGAAGCGACCCTGAGACGTTGACGATCAACGTGCTCAATGGAAAAGGGCCGTTGTGCCGTGGGGCAATGACCCCCTCGAGCTGATAGCGAGCGAGGGCTCCGAGCCCCCCGCCGATGGCGAGACCGAGGATGGTCACTCGGCGGAACCCGGGGCGGCCTGGTACTTGCGGATCTCCACTCTCTCCACCGTGACCAAACCCTCGTGCACCATCTCGTCCGCTACGTCTAGGAATTGGGCGACCTTGTCGGGGTAATCGACCAGCTCGATCACGATCGGGAGGTCTTCCGACATGCGAAGGATTCGGGCGGTGTGCACCACCGAACTTGCTCCGAAGCCTTCGATCCCGCGGAGGACGGTGGCCCCGGCCAAGCCCATCTCTCGGGCACGATGCACCAGCGCCTCATACAGCGGTCGTCCCTCCCAGTGGTCGGACTCACCGATGAAGATCCTGACCAATCTGGCCTCGCCCTTGAGTCTCATCACCTTTCCTTTCGTAGTGGGAATCTCAACCGTCCAAGCCACATCCCGTACACCCCCGCCATCTGACCGAGGGCAAGGGTGGCAATCCAATAGGAGGCGGCAAGCCCAAGCCGGCGAGATTCAATCAGCTGCACCCCTTCAAGTGCCATCGTGGAGAAGGTGGTGTATGAACCGAGAAGACCAATACCCAAGAAAGTCCGCAGGTAACCCACATCAACAACCTGCTCGATCAGGATCACCCCGAGCGCACCGAGAGCGAATGCGCCGGTGACATTGACCAGCAGGGTCCCCCAAGGAAAGCCGGGTGGAGACTGGGGAAATAGACCCTCGACCCACCATCGAGCCACCGTCCCCAGGACACCACCTGCCACCACCGATCCTGACCGCAAGACTGCCTCCACACAACATCGAACGAACTTCGAGGTAGGAGCCATCAGCCCTACGAGGCGGTTCCGCGGCGAGCTCCATCGCCGCCAGGAGCTTATTCGCGTGGCACGGAAACCCCATTCATCCCGGGGCATCGCCCACTACGGCGATATGACGGAGAGTGACACCTCGGGGAAGCTGACCGAGTCCAAGGCCGCAGTCCCAGTGCCCAGCAGGTACACGTCGAAGAACCCCAGTAGGTAATTGTCGATGATGGGTATCACCCTCCCCGCCGGGATCGGACCCTTCAACCCGAATCGGGCAGCCAGCGGCGAGAGCAGAGGTGTGACCACGAAATCGTTGTGCTCGGCGCCATCGATGCCCAGCCAATAGGTCACACTCTCCCCACGCGCGGCGATGCCCCTCAACAAGGCGTCGTTTGGCGTGTCCCTCCATTCGTCGGATCGCATGTATAGGGCGGGACGGGTCATGGTGACCCTGAGATCACGCTCGGTGAGCGGCTCTATCCACGGGTCCATGCCCAACACTGCCTTGCACCGCTCGTCCTCGAGACAGGTCCTGATCGCCGCCCCTCCGCCGGCCGAGTGCCCGTAGATGCCGATGCGATTGAGGTCCACAGAGCCCGCCACAGCTGCAAACGCGCCGTTCTCCCCTCGATCCAGCTCGTTGAGAACAGTCACCAGGTCGGCGGCGAAGGTGGCCACGAGGTTGGTCGCCGCCTCGTCGTGGGCCGCCTCACCGACCTCTTCCGCGCTGGGGAGAGCCCCGGGATCGTGGAGGATCACGTCTCCGTTCTCGAGCCTGGTAGCAACTGCCCCATACGTGTGATCGGGGGCAATGACGATGTAACCGTTGGACACCAGATGCTCTATCTGATTGATTGCGATAGTGCGAAACCCGGTCCAGCCATGGCTGTAGATGACCACCGGGAAGGTCCCATCGGCAATCGAAGAGGATGTGTACGCATGGGACAACGTGTATCTCGTCTGGTCGAGAAACCACGACGGGAAGCCGAGATTCCGAGCCATTGCCGGGGCAACGACATCCCAATCCTCGCTCCATGGGACCGAGGCTTCCTCGCCGGGGACCCGTGCCGGATACCAGACCTGGGCCATGAGCACGCGAGGTCCACCGGGCCTCTCCCCATATGTCTCGTCGCGCCCCGAATCGGTCAGCTGGACGGTGATTGTCCCGATCGGCTCAGGCCCGGACGGGACAGGCAGCTCGGGCACGGGAAGGATGAGGGCAAGGACCGATGCTAGAGCGATGCCGAGTGTCCCCAGCGAGCCACGGGCAGCGCGATTGGGCCATTTCAGCTTCCGCTCGATGAAGATGACGTCCCCGATGGCCAGACCGACCGCCACCAGATAGAGGGGGATCATTTGCCATCTGAACCCCTCGACGCGCAGTTGGACGATCAGCGCCACCGACAACACGGCGGCGGCGATCCCTCTCCTCGGCCGTATGCCAAAGACGACAGGCCAGCCAACTGCGAAGAGGGCCGCAAAAGCGAGGATCAGCTCGAATCGTCTCAAGACGAATGGCCACAATAAGTGGTGGGGGCGTCCCAGGGCGGCTCCGGCCCCGGTCGGTGACGGTTCAGCTCGAAATCGCGATCAGATTCTCGAGTGCGGCCCTGATGTCGACTTCGGACCGGAGACCATCCCAGGCATCCACAACCGTCTTGTCCGAGGCTATGAGAACGGTGACGGGCTGATAGGGCACACCGTAGAGACGGAAGATCTCCTCGTCCTCGTCGAGCCCCCACATGATCCGACCGGAGATGAACAATTCCGCTGCTCGCGCCGCGGTCGCCTCGAAATCCGCCTTCCATGCCGGGGCAACGAAGTCGACCCGGTCTCCGTATTCAGCCGCCAGGCTGTCGATGACGGGCAACTCCCGCCTGCACGTCGGTCACCACTCGGCCCAAAAGACCAGATAGACCGGCTTGGCTCCCTCGGACAAGGTGTAGGTGCCACCGTCCCCGAGGGTCAGGGTGAAGTCGGGGGCAAGGGGTCCACCCGATGCGGTGCTGGCGGTTGCGCCGTCGGTGGCTGCGACTTCTGAGGACGACGTCGTCGCCGCCTCGTCGCCGGCAACAGGCGAAAGGGTGGTCGCGGTGGGGTCGACGGCGGCCGTCGTCGTGCCCCCGCCGCCCGTGGCATCGCACGCGGCCAGCGCGAGAGCGGAAACAGACAGGACCGCCAAGAGTCTTCGCACACCCCAGACGGTAGGTCGCGTACCGTATATCCCGAGTAAATCGAACTTGAGCCCGGATACCGCCGCTTCTTTGTACAATCGCCGTCCCGTGCCAAACACGACGCTGTACTTCGCATACGGGTCGCTACTTGACCCCGACCGGATCTCGCAGGCCGCACCCGGCTCCCGATTCCTCTTCACGGCGCATTACCCAGAAACCAAACTCGACTTCGTGCCGTCCTCCAGTAGCGGAGCCGTCCCAACACTGACCAAGGAAAGCGGGCACACCGTGTGGGGAGGGGTTTTCGAGATCCCGGGCGATCAGGTCGACTCACTGATCCGGGCGGAGGAGGCCGAGGGGCGCAAGCCGGGCTTCGATCTCAAGGCCGTCGATCGTGAAGGCAACAAACATGACTGCCTCACCTTCGTGGCGGTCGATGAGCCCAATGGGGAGCGCCGACCCGACCGCGACTATCTCGAGTCCATGATCAACGGTGCCCGGTATTGGCGTCTACCCGCCGGTTGGGTCATGGGTCTGGAAGACCTGGCAGAAGACCCGCTCTTCTCATAGGAAAGGGCCCGCCGCAGCAGGCCCTTCCCTCATCTCGAGTGGTGTTTATTCCTCGACCGGGAACAGTCGGTATAGGCCCCACGCCAACACCGCACCTATCAGCGGTGCGTACATGTAGACCCAGATCGACCCGAACTCCCCGGCGACCACCGCCGGTCCAAATGATCGAGCCGGGTTCACCGAGGTGCCCGTGAAAGGCAGGCTGGCGAGATGCACACCCACCAAGGTGAGTGCGATCGCGACCGGTGCATGGTTGGCGCCCCTCTTCACCACGGCCATGATCGTCCATACGAACACCGTCGTGAGCAGGACCTCCAGCACGATGGCGGTGTCCAGTTCGCTGTAGGTCGTGTTGGTCAGGCCAACTGCCTCGCGGCTTCCCGCGGCGACCCACACCACCAGTGAGGCAACGCTCGCGCCGGCAAACTGCCCGATCCAATAGCCGATGGCGTCACTCAGCGATATGTCCTTGTTGAGAAGGAAACCGAGTGTGACCGCCGGGTTGAAGTGGCCGCCCGAGACATGACCAGCCACCCAGAGCGCGGCCAGCAGTGCGAGGCCAAAGGAGAATCCGATGGCAATGATCTCTGCCGGCCCGGTGGCTCCGCCGACGGCGAGGATTCCCAATGAACCCATGCCGACCAGGATGAAGGTCCCGAGTAGCTCAGCCAGGTATTTGTTGACTACCAATGTGCTTTCCTCCTCTGCAGTCCGGTTATCTGACCCTGTCTTCGACGTAAAAGTTTCTCGGTCAGACTATTTCGCGGGGGCTCCCGATCGACGGCATGATCTCGAGTCCGAGTCCAAGTGCCGGCCCCGTGAGCATTTGACGATGATCATGACCCGACCTGGTGTCGCCCTAGCGCGGTCGCCTGGCATCATCGTGACCTGTGCTTGCCGCCCTGAACGTCGGAGCCGTGCTGGCCGGGATCGCCGCCGGAGGGTTGACTGCATCGCTGCTCGCCCTTTTTCTCAGCGGTGGGCTGAGCCTGATGGGCGTCGACTCAGGGCCTGACATCGGACTGGTGATCGGTGTCCTCGCCGGCCTGGGGACAGCGGGCTGGGTCGCCGGGTCGAGGGCGATCCATTCCCACCGCTTTCACGGGATGATCACCGGGCTCCTACTCGCCTTTGCCATCATGGTCATCGCCCGGCTGGGTGGCAGCCCAGCGCCCACTCCGACGGTGATTTGGCTGGCAGTCGTGTCGGTGGCTGTGGCCGGGTTCTTCGGCTGGCTTGCAGGCCGGCGCGCACCGTAGAATCAGGGCTGGCGAGCCCGTCGGACGGCCGCGGCCGCAAGGCTGAGGAAAGTCCGGACTCCACAGGGCAGGGTGCTGGATAACTTCCAGGCGGGGCGACCCGACGGAAAGTGCAGCAGAGAGCAGACCGCCGATGACCCATCAGGGAACAGGCAAGGGTGAAACGGTGGTGTAAGAGACCACCAGCGTCACCGGCGACGGAGACGGCTGGCAAACCCCACCCGGAGCAAGGTCAAGCAGGGACCCGGTTGCCCGCCGAATGGTCCCGGGTAGGCCGCATGAGCGGGTCGGCAACGACACGTCGAGATGGATGGCCGTCCTCGACAGAATCCGGCTTACAGACGGGCTCGCCACCACGTGCGTGGATTGAACGCGTCTAGGCGGTGTTCATTGCACATCAGACACAGTCAGCGGGGATAATCGGAGTCATGCCTAGGAGCCAGGAAGAGACCACCCACCCGTGGGGTGAGAACATCACCCCCTACCTCGAGATCGGGGGCGAAGAGGCGGTGAGGAGGCTCGTCGAGACCTTTTACGACGTCATAGAGGAGGAGGCGCCGACGTTGCGAGCCTTGCTCCCGGTCAGCATGGCGAATACCCGCAGGAAGCTCTTCATGTACCTAAGTGGCTGGCTCGGTGGTCCACCCCTCTACGAGGAGCGTTATGGCCACCCGAGGCTGCGAATGCGTCACATGCCCTTCGCCATCGGGAGCGACGAAGCGGCCGAATGGATGCGTTGCATGAGGATCACCATGGGCCGAGCCGGGGTGACCGAGCCACTGCGCAGCTTTCTCGACCAACGATTCGGCGACCTGGCACTCCACATGCGGAACCAGGCGGGCGCCTGAGCATGTGCGGTCGGTTCTCGATCACTGGCGATCTCGACTTCTATGCCGAGTATTTCGGAGTCGACGAGGTGATCACGGACGCGTTGGAGAAGAGCTGGAACGTGGCGCCGACAGATCCCGTTTACGTGATCGCCGAGCGAAATGGTGTTCGCCAGTTGGACTCGATGGCTTGGGGTCTGATCCCTCACTGGGCAGCCGATGCCAAGTCCATCCACATCAACGCCCGCTCCGAGACTGTGGCCACCGCCTCGGTCTTCCGCGACTCCTTCGCTCGGAAACGTTGTCTGATCCCTGCTGACGGCTTCTACGAGTGGGAGCCGCCCGAAGACGGGCGCACGCCGCACTGGGTTTATCGTGCCGACGGCCACCCCATGGTCTTCGCCGGTATTTGGGCGTCCCGGGTTGACCCCGAGACCGATCGGTGGCAGCGCACATGCTCGATCATCACCACGTCGTCGGACGGCGTAATCACCCCGATACATGACCGAATGCCGGCTTCGTTGGTCCGCGAAGTCTGGGATGCCTGGCTCGACCGCGACCTGCGTGACCCGGAGAGTGCCCTTGGATTGATCCAGCGGATCGACCCGGAGACCTTGATGGAGCACGTGGTGTCGCGAAAGGTGAACTCGGTCCGGAACAACACACCCGACCTGCATGACAAGGTCGAGCCGGAGACACTCTTCTAGATGACGACCGAGCGATTAGAGCGAGAGCTCGGTCTCGGCGGGGCCGTGGTGACCGGTCTCGGGTCGATAATCGGCACCGGTGCGTTCGTCGCCATCGGACTTGCCTCAGGCATGTGGGGGGATGCGGTGATATGGGCGATTCCGCTCGCCGCACTGGTTGCCGTCTTCAACGGTCTGTCATCCGCCTTCCTGGCCGGGCGCTTCCCGGTGGCCGGGGGCACATACGAGTACGGCTATCGCACCCTGAGCCCGTGGCTGGGATTCAGCGCTGGCTGGCTTTTTATCCTCGCCAAGACGGCTTCGGCGGCGACGGCCGCCCTAGGTGTTGGCCTCTATCTCGATTTGGAGCACCCATTGGTGCCGCTCCTTGCGGTGACATTCGTCACCACGCTCGTGGCGGCGGGAGTGCGTCGGACCGCTGCCGTGAACGCGATGCTGGTGCTCGTCTCAACGGCGGCCATTGTCTGGTTCGCCACCGGTGCTTTCATCGACTCCCCCGCTGTCAACTTCGCCTCCGCCTTCGAGATTCCGGATCTGGCAGCCGCCGTCGCCTTCCTTTTCGTGGCCTACACCGGCTATGGGCGGATCGCCACATTGGGAGAGGAAGTGAAAAAGCCGGAGAGGAACATTCCCAGAGCGGTCATCGCGACACTGGCTCTTGCCTGCGCCCTCTACATGGGGATCGAGTTGGGTGGGCGTCGACTCGCCGGACCCGCCTGGGGGTCGAGCTCGGATATCATCACCGCCGGCGGCACGGTCGTCGCCATTGGAGCCATCGCCGCCATGCTGGGCGTGTTGCTCAATTTGATCCTCGGACTGTCACGGGTGTGGCTGGCCATGGGGCGTCGTCGTGACATGCCCGAGAGCCTGGCCGGACTGGACAAGAGACATCAGCCGCTGCTTGCCGTCATCGTCTCCGCCGTCCTGGTTGCCGGGGTCACCCTGGTTGGCGACGTCTCCCTCGCCTGGAGCTTCTCGGCGATGACCGTCCTCCTTTACTATGGAATCACCAATCTCGCCGCGCTGAGTGTCGAAAGAAGACGCATCACCGCCTGGGCCGGGCTGGCGAGTTGCCTCTTCCTCAGCTTCTTCGTGCCTATCGAGATCTGGCTCACCGGAACCGGGTTGATCATCCTTGGCCTTTTGTGGAAGACCGGGTATCACAGACTCAGGAATTAGCATCTCGGGTGTTCGTGAGGCGGTTCACCTCTGTCCCCCTTCTCTCGGTCGCCGTGTCGCTGGCGGCGTGTTCGAGCTTTCTCGGTGAGACCCCGGTCGACTCGTCCCCCGGGTCGGCAGACGAGCCATCGACGTCCCAGCCCGGCACCACGGCCATACCGCCAACGCAGTGCGTTCGATTCACGGGAGGCACCGAGCCGATCGACACTGGTGCCCTTTCCTCCGACGCACTCTTCCTCTCGGGGGAGACATTCATCTGTGCCGATGATGTCGTTGTCGTAGCGGAGGGAGACGTCAACGAGATCGCAGCGGCGGCCCAGCTCGCAGCTGCGGTCAACGGCCCGCTTCTGTTCCCCGAACCTCGTCTCGCCGCCGAGCTGGGCCGGCTCAAGCCGCGACGTGTTCACATGATCGGGAAAGTCCAGGTCAACACACCGGTCGACGCGGAGCTGGTCCCCCATGACGTGGTTACGGCCGTCGACCTGGCGCGGGAACGTCTCGGCGTCTCTCAAGAGGTGCGTCTTCCGGCTGCACCAGACGCCTCCACGATCGTCGAGACCGTTCGGGCGATCATCGGCCGGGATCATGTCGTCCTGCCTCAGGTAGCGCCTCCGGGTGCCACGAATCTGCCCGACCCCGTATTGGCCATCGATGACATCGTGATCGGCCTGGCCGTGCCATCCGAGTCCGAGGTCATCTGGATGGTCGACGGGGCCAAACCGATGACGATCTTGCTGGCCTCGGCAATTGGCCGCTCCGTCGGGGCGAGCGTTTTGGCCGTCGACGGCACCGACGTGCTGGGCCACCCCGAGGTGGGCACCGCCTTGCAGGGCCATCCCGGGGAGTCGATTCGATTGGTCGGCGGCGTCACAGAGGCGAATGAGTGGGAGCTGCGCGTGCTGGCCAATGGCCGACAGGTCCCCGGCGGGGGCTTTCACATACTCCCCGAAGAGGGCAAGCGGCGTTATCTCGCCTACTACGGCCACCCAGAAACCACGGCCCTGGGCGTGCTCGGTGAGCACGGGCCCGAAGAGACACTGACGAAGATGCAAGACTTCATCGCCGCATACGGCGGTGATGGCTCCCAGGTCGTCCCCACTTTCGAGATGCTCGCCTCCGTCGCCAGCGCCGGTGCCACCGACGACGGGGACTACAGCTTCGAATGGCCCCTCGACACCTTCGATGAGTGGGTGCGGGTGGCCGAGGAGAACGACGCTTACATCATCCTCGACCTCCAATCGGGTCGAGACGACTTCCTCAGCCAGGCCAAGCAGTACGAGGAGATGCTGAAACTCCCCTTCGTCGGTCTCGCCCTCGACCCCGAATGGAGACTCGAGCCGGACCAGGTACACCTGAAACAGGTCGGGCATGTCGAGGCGGCAGAGGTCAACCTCGTGATCGATTGGCTGGCCGATCTCGTCCGTGACAACGGCTTGCCCCAGAAGATGATGATCGTTCACCAGTTCCGGACCACCATGATCCAAAACCGCCAGGACCTCATCGAGCGACCGGAGATCCAGCTGATCGTTCAGATGGATGGCGATGGAACGGAGCCGCAGAAGGACGCCACGTTCGCCGCCATCACCGAGGGTGCCGAAGACCCCCATTGGGCATGGGGATGGAAGAACTTCTTCGACGAGGACGAGCCCGGGCCACCCACGCCGGAGGCCACGATGGGCAAGGATCCTTCCCCGGTTTACGTCAGCTACCAATAGACCTGGCAACATCAGGCGATGACCAGATTCGCCTACTTCTGTGGCCACGAGCAATGGCAGCCCGAGACGCTCGTGGAGCATGCCGTCCTGGCCGAGGACGCCGGGTTCGACATGGTGGTCGTCTCCGAGCACTTCCACCCCTGGGTGGACGATGTCTCGGCCTCGGGCTTCGCATTCTCCACGATTGGTGCCATGACCGCGGCCACCGATCACATCGAGTTCGCAACGGGCGTCACCACACCATTGTTCCGCTATCACCCCGCCGTCGTCGCCCAGGCGGCGGCGACCCTCGATCGGCTCTCCGAAGGGCGATTCATCCTGGGCGTGGGCACAGGTGAGAACATCAATGAGGGACCACTTGGCTATGACTTCCCCGACTACGCCGAGCGAAATGCTCGAATGAGAGAGTCCCTCGAGATCATGAGGAGACTGCTCGACGGTGAGAAGCTGACCTACGCCGGGGACTACTACAAGACAGACCGAGCGAAGCTCTACTCACCGCCCCTCGGTCCCGTGCCGATCCTGATGGCGGCGGGAGGCCCAAAGTCGGCCACCTTGGCCGGTGAGAAGGCACAGGGCGTGATCACGTCGGTCAAGGACCCGGCCGAGACGCGGGAACGTGTGATCCGCCCGCTTCGAGCCGCCGCCGGCGCGGCGGGAAGGCCAGAGCCGCTGGTTCTGGCAACTCGCTGGTCGCTGTTCGCGGTCGACGAGGACGACGCCTGGAATGCCCTCTACCCCTGGCGTGGCCTTCGTGCCCCGGGAAGGCTCGAGGCCGTCGATCCCCAAATCCTCAGGGAGAGGGCCGACGAGCTGCCGCGGGAGGAGGTCCTCGGGCGCTACGACATCGTCAGCACGATCGATGGCATCGTGAGTGTCTACCGACCCCTGGTCGACGACCTGCAAGCCGACATCGTCACGTTCCAGATGGCGTCATTGGACCAGCCGGCATTGATCAGCCTGCTCGGCAGCGAGGTCCTCCCACAGCTGCGGTATTAGAACTCGCGACTAGTGGTCTGTCGTGTAAATAGTGTGCGGGTATCTCCGAGCCAACGGCGTCATCTGCCAAGGGGAAGCGCGCGTCCCACACGGGGAGTTACGGCGAGCACTTCGACGCAGCCAGGGGCGTCGAGGGCCGGAGAGACGCCACAGGTACTTGCGAGACGGGCGACTAGCCAACTCTGGTGATCAGCTCGACCAACGCCAGAATCTGCTGGGCCACCTCCGGTGTCGTTCCCGGAAGCTCGGCGGCAACGAGGAGCGAGGGGACGATGTCGGCCAGGCTGGCCAGGATGAGACGTGCGTCGTCGGTCTGGGTCGTGAGCAACCGCTCGACCGGTGCGGCCATCTTGTCGGCCAGCCCAGCCCCGAACGACGCAAACAGGTCGACACGAAAACCATCGTCGTCCCTGACCAGGATGGCTCGCTCCTC
>DASWKM010000062.1:0-10910 GCA_036396635.1 Acidimicrobiia bacterium | reverse complement strand
GTAAGGCTCACGCAACGATGCCCTCCCGGACACATCGAGGGCACCGCGCGTGTTGCCGTGATACGAGATCTCGCGGCCGATCACGATGGCGCGCTGTGGCTCTCCATTGGCGAGGTGATAGGCCCTGGCCACCTTGAGAGCCGTCTCCACTGCCTCCGAGCCCCCGGAGACGGGGAAGATCGAAGGGTCATCCATGGGAAGCCGGGCGGCGAGTTGGCTGGCGTATAGCTCCCCGGCCGCTGAGGTGAAGGCGGATGCATGGACATACGAGAACGCCTCCATTTGCCGATCGATTGCCTCCGTGATCGACCGGGCGCCATGACCGATCCCGACGACGAGCGCACCCCCGGCCGCGTCCAGGTATTGATTCCCGCCGCGGTCGAATATCCAGCAACCATCGGCCCTCTCCGCGACGGGGAGATCGGTCCCGCGGTGAAAGAGCGAGGTCATCTCGGTACCGCTCGGCCGGACCGTCCCATGGGCGCGGCACGGTACTCCCGGGGCTAACTTCGCGCCGCGACGGGAATATCGATGAGACAAAGACTTCGTGAGCTGGGTGTGGCCATTGGCTCGCTCCAACCGGGCCCGAACAACGCCATAACAGACGTGCCAGGAGTGATGGTTGGCCACGCCACCGTGATTCGCGACGAGCCGGCGGTGGTCAGGACCGGTGTGACCATGATCGTCCCGAGGAACGGCGACATCTGGAACGACTACGCCTTCGCCGCTTGGCACAATTTCAGCGGGAACGGTGAGGTCACCGGGCTCGCCTGGATCGAAGAGTCGGGTCTGTTGGGATCCCCGATCGGGTTGACCAACACCCACCAGGTGGGCCTGGTGCGGGACTTCCTGGTGAGGGCTGCGGTGGAGACCGGCCATGAAGAGGCCTTTCATCTGCCCGTCGTGGGCGAGACGTGGGACGGCTGGTTGAGCGACATCAACTCCTTTCCACTGACCGAGAGCGATGCACGACACGCCTTCGAGTCTGCGTCGTCGGGTTCGCTCGAGGAGGGTTGTGTTGGGTCGGGGACCGGGATGATCTGTCACGAGTTCAAGGGCGGCATCGGCACGTCGTCGCGGGTCGTGACCACCGAGTCGGGCCAATTCACCGTCGGAGTCCTGGCTCAGGCGAACTATGGAGCGCGTGAAGACCTCAGGATCGATGGCATCCCCGTCGGCAGGCACCTGGGGACCGACGTCGTGCCCTCGGCCTGGGACGAGCCACCCACCGGTGGCTCGATCATCGTCGTGGCGTGCACCGACGCCCCGCTTCTCCCTGTCCAGTGTCATCGCATGGCCAAGCGGGTCACCGTCGGTCTGGGACGTGTTGGCGGATATGGCCACAATTCAAGTGGTGACATCTTCCTGGCGTTCTCGACGGGCAACGACCTACCCGCCGATGCGAAGGGCTGGAACGTGGACGTGCTGGCGATGGAGCAGATGGATTCGATCTTTCATGCCGTGGCGGACGCCACCGAGGAGTCGATCCTCAATGCGCTATGTGCCGCCGAGACGACCACCGGTCAGAGGGGTCGGACGGCTCACGCCCTGCCGCTCGATCGTGTGAGAGAGCTGGTGGCCGAGGCAAGGCGCCCGTGAGCCTCGACCGTCGGGGGCGAAGGCGGATCGCATATGGTCTTCGCCGCGATCGTGTCTCAGGTACCGGTGAAGTCGGGATCCCGCTTCTCCATGAAGGCCGCAATCGCCTCCATCAAGTCGTTTGACATGAGGAACGACGAGTTCCACTGGGCCACGTAGTCGAGCGCCTCCTCGATGGTCCGACCGTCGTTGGCCGCCAGGACGCGCTTGATCCCCTGGACGACGAGGGGCGAGTTGGCCGCAATCGTCTGCGCCAGCTCCTCCGCCGCGCTCATCATGGCCCGCTGATCGGGGTATACCTCACTGACCAGCCCTCTCTCCCTCGCCCAGACTGCGTCGTAGTCGCCTCCGGTGAGGGCCATCTCGGCGGTGACTCCCGACCCGACGATGGCGGGAAGCCTCTGCAACGCCCCGATGTCGGCCACGAGACCGATCCTCGTCTCACGTATCGAGAACAGGGCGTTCGCGGCCGCCAATCTGATGTCGCACGCCGACACCAGGTTGGTGCCCGCCCCGAGGCAGTATCCATGCACGGCGGCCAATACCGGTTTGGGACTGTCGGCCAGGCAATTGACGGTCTCCTGCAGACGTTTCACCTCCCTGTAGATTTGCATGTTCCCGGCGGCTGCGGACGGCCCTGGTTGTTGAATCGATGCCAGCATGTTGACATCGATGCCGACGGTGAACGCCGTGCCCCGGCCGGCGATGATGATCACACGAACGGTGTCATCCTCATTCAGGTCGGCGACCGCCATCGGTATGTCCACCCACATGTCCTCCGAAAGCGCGTTCAGCTTCTCCGGTCGGTTTAACCAGAGGGTCGCCACATGGCCGTCTTGTTCGACCTCGAGGTGCTCATAGCCCATGACGCCAGCCTATTTGGGAGGGAGGGAACCGGCGTAGTCGACACCTCGTTCGATCCAAGAGGCGAGTGAAGGATCGTCGGCGATGGCTTCGGCGTCGACCACGACCCAGCCCTTCATGCTCCGCCCGGTCATGTCGAACTCTCTGACCCCGGCCTCTCCCAAGGCGGACTCGTGCTCGTCCGGGTCGACACGGACCATCAGACCGTCCTTGTGGGTGCCCACGGCCATGTTCCCCTGGTACATGAACGCCACACCACCGAACATCTTCTTCTCGACGATCGCCGGATCGTCGCCGAGATGGTCACGGATACGCACGGCAAGTGTCTCGTCGTATGCCATGGAAGTGAAAGTTACGCGACATTCTTCGTCTCGAGTTGGGGGGCCCGTCAATCCAGCAGGGTGGGGCGAAACAGCCGATCGTGGGTGTGCATGGCAAACCGGTCGGTCATGCCCGCCACGTAGTCCACCGCCCTGGTGAGGGAGTCGGCGTCTGCAACCGTGTAGGAGTCCGGAACCTCGTGAGGGTGTGCTTCGAAATAGCGGACCAGGTCCTGGATGATCAGCATCGACTTCTCCTTCTGGGACTCGGCGTCGGGACGCAGATAGACCTTCTCGAACATGAACTCCCGGAGCTCGCTCATGACACCGAGATGATCCGAGTCCATGACCACCCTTCCCTCGCGGTAAGAGGCTTCGACAACGGCGCCGATCATCGTCCCGATCCACTCTCTGGATGTCGCCCCAAACGTGGTCAGCGCCCGGACCGGGAGATCGTGATACTCGAGGACACCCGCCCTGAGGGCGTCCGACACGTCATGGGTCAGGTAGGCGATCCGGTCCGCATAACGGCACAGCCAGCCTTCAGGGGTCTGCGGCGGGGGGTCGACCCTCCAGGAGTGGGCACGTATCCCGTCGAGCACCTCGTGGGTCAGGTTGAGTGGCTCGAGAAGCTCGACGGTCCGAACCCCGTGGGCGGAATGGATCCATTCGCCTTCGACGAGGGGGCTGATCGCGTCCTCACCGGTGTGGCCGAAAGCCGAATGACCCACGTCGTGTGCCAGGCAGATCGCCTCGGTCAGATCCTCGTTCAAGCCAAGCGAGCGGGCCATTGCCCGTCCGACCTGATTGACGTGGATCGTATGGGTCATCCTGGTGACGAAATGATCCCCGTCTGGGTTGAGGAACACCTGTGTCTTGTGCTTCAGCCTCCGGAACGCCTTGGAGTGGACTACGCGGTCACGGTCCCTCTCGAATGCCGTGCGAAACTCGTCGGCCTCCTCTTCCTCGAACCGGCCCCGGCTCTCATCGGATTTGGTGGCCGCGTCGGCCAACAGCTCGTGCTCGAGGTGCTCGCGCTCGGGGCGACGTCGTTGCAGCATGCCTGGCATGTCGACAACGTTATTAGCCCGCTATACGAAGCGCTCCCTGAGTCTCGAGGAGGCGTAGTCCATCGATGCAACCACTATGGCGATGGCGAGCATCTGGACGGCTGCGGCTCGGTACTGCAGCAGGTTGATGTTCTGCTGGAGGACCTGGCCGATCCCACCGCCGCCGACAAAGCCGATGATGGTCGACATGCGCACATTGATGTCCCAGCGATACATGGTGAACGAGATGTATGGCGGGACGATCTGGGGGACCACGGAGTAGACGATGGTCTGGACGCGGTTGGCCCCCGTGGCTCGAACAGCCTCGATTGGGCCCGGTGAGATCGACTCGACCTGCTCGGAGTAGAGCTTGGCGAGACCGGCTGCGGTGTGGAGAGCGAGGGCGAGCGAGCCGGCAAAGGGCCCGATGCCCACCCACACGACGAACACGATCGCCATGACGAGCGGCTCGATCGACCGCAACGTGTTGAATAGCGTGCGAGCCGCGTAGTAGATGCTGAGCCCGATCTCGACCTCGCCTTTGACCGTGCCCCGCCAGCCGCCGAGGAGCCCGAGCACTCCGCCGACGACCGCGGGGATGACGAGTGTGACCGTCTGGTCGCCGAGTTGGTAGAACCAGTCGATGATCTGAACGACCAGCACGGTCCACACCGCTCCCGAAACCCCCGCGAGGACAAGGCTCAGCGTCTGCAGCAGCGGCTTGCGTGAGTGGGACCTCAGCCCGTATCCGAGCCTCGAGGCGAGATTGGCCAGGGTGCCGGCCATTGCCAGGGCGGCGATGACGCTCAGGGCCACGTCCAGGATTTCTCCGACGTCTGAGAAGAATGACCCGATGAAGCCGAACGGGCCGAGCGCAGGGCCGATCCCGTCGCCGACCTCTTGCAGGAGTCGTGACAACATGAGCAGGACCACGAGCCCCGCCGCCCCGGCGAGGGCTAGCGCCAATCCGCGACGTGCCTTCTCGCCCCTCGACGGGATCTCCCTGTCCTCCACCGAGATCCCCCGGCGAGCCAGCAGGACGGTCACCGCGATGGACACGATCAGCCCGATCAGCAGCCCGAGCCCATTCTCCCCGATCGGATCGGCGATGGCCTTGGCCCCTCGGGCCAAGAGGATCCCGCCTGCCACGCCGAGTGGGACGGCCAGGAGGACCAGGGCGAGGTTGGTCACGGTCACCGATATCTCGCGCATGATGTTGCGAGCTGCGACGAAGCTGAGCGGGATGGCCAGCATGAGCCCCGCCGTGGTCGCGATGAGTGCGAGGAAGACCGTCTCCAGGATCTTGTCCCAGGTCACTCTCACCGACTCCGAGATGCGCGGGGAGAGCGCGATCGTGTCCGAGATGGGTGACGTCGAGATGACTCCGGTGGTGGCACCGTCGTAGAGCGACCCACGCCAACCCGTGAGGTCCATTCCGGGAGTGGCCTCGACGGTGACGAGCCCGTCCTCACCGATCCCGGTGAGGCGTATGTTCTCGTCGAGACTTAGGGCTTCGACGAACGGGATGGCCACCTGTCCCCGCGCCGGGCCTGTCGTTGCCTCGAAGGTCTCGCCCGTCGTGGCGAACTCGACGATCTCCCCAGTCGGGTTGACCAGGGCGACCGCCGGGATGTCGGGGCTCCCGCTCAGGTCGAACTGGTAGCCGCCACTGTCGGGGACGATCGGGTCGTCCTCAACCCCGTTCTCGTTGGCGTCGGTGAAAACCTCGACTCGCCTGCCCCAGCTCCCGATCTGCTTCTGGGTGACGGCCTCGATGGTCTGCACGTTCGTCGACTCTCGGTCGGGAAGTGTCACGTTTGCCGAGAACGTGCCTGCTGAGTCGGCGGTCACCTGGGCGAGACGCAGGTTGATGTCGAACTCGGAGTCGGGCACGAAGCGGAGCACGACGGTCTCCCGAGGATCGAATCCGCTCCCGGTCACGGACACGGTGCCACCTGGGGGGGCGCAGCTGGGGCTGACGGTGAGGCGACCACTCGGCGCGGTCTCGGCGCCGCAAGGCACCGATACCTCGGCGGCGACGATGCTCTCCCTCGTGTCGTAGGTGACGAGGTCGGGATGGGCCAGGAGCCGGAGGATGCGTGTCAGCGACTGTTGGCGGGTCTCCGAGGTGATCGTCTCGAGGTTCACGTTGGTCTGCTCGAAGGCGATGGCGTAGACGACGAGACCCACCACGATGGCCAGGGCGACCACGAGGGGACGACGAAGGCGACGCCCGTCAGAGGGCTCGGGAGGGGGCTTCTCGAGCCTCGGTCGCTCGGGTTTAGTCTGGAGGTCAGCCAACTCGCTCCGCCTCCTGGCCGTAGATCTCCTTGAACCTCTGGTCGTCGATCTCCGAGGGAAGCCCGTCGAAGACCAGACGACCCTCGTTCAGGGCGAGGGCACGGCCGGCATAGCGATGGACGAGATCGAGGAAGTGCAGCGAGCAGATGACGGTCACCCCATCGCGGTTGACCAGCTCGAGGTACTGCATGATCGAGTGGGCCAGCACCGGGTCCAGGCTGGCGACGGGCTCATCGGCCAGGATGATCTCGGGGTCCTGCATGAAGGCCCGTGCGAGGCCGACGCGCTGCTGTTGGCCGCCGGAAAGCTCGTCGGCTCGGGACTGGGCCTTGGTGGCGAGACCGACTCTGGCGAGCTGGGCCACGGCCTTCTCGACGTCCGGCTTCGAGAACCGGTTCACCAGGCTGAGGGCTGGGTTGGTGTAGCCGAGCCGGCCGGCGAGGACGTTGGTGATCACTCTTGAGCGCAGGACCAGGTTGAAGTGCTGGAACACCATCCCCACCCTCCGCCGGAAACGGCGGAGGTCTTCCTGGGAGGCCTTGGTCACGTCCTCCCCGTTCCAGACGATCCGTCCCTCGGTGGGCTCTATCAAGCGGTTGATACATCGCAGCAGGGTCGACTTGCCCGAGCCGGACAGGCCTATGACCGCCAGGAACTGACCATCGGGGACAGTGAACGTCACGTCCTCGAGTGCCACCGTGCCGTTGTCGTAGACCTTTGTCAGGTGCTCTACCTGGAGCATCAGTGCCGCGGCACGGTAGCGGAAGGGTCGTGCGGATGGGGAAGGGCAGGCGAATTCGCCTGCCCCTTCCGCTACCGACTCGTGTGATCAGCCGATGTCGGCCAACTCGATGCCGAGTGCTTGGACGATGGCGCGGATGGAGTCGAAGTCCGCGTCCGACGTGGGGGCCACGTCGTCCCAGCTGTAGGCGTCGAACGCGGTGGCGAAGCCGTCCGGGTCGTCGGCGGCAAACGCCACGAGCGCATCCACGATCTGGGTCTTCAGGTCCTCGGGGAATTCGGGCCCGAACGCCAGGCCGTCATTGGGTATCGGTGCCGACACCTGAAGGATCTTGACCTTTTGCACGACGTCGGGGATCTCCTCTCGGAGGTTGCGGCGTGCATCCTGGACGATGAAGTCACCGCACTGGATCTCCCCGTCGGCGTTGATCGCACAGGAGTCGACCAGGTCATCGGGGATGTCGGCGTTCATGATGTCTCCGTCCCACGCCGCGTTGCGATCGGTGTCGGTGTAGGGCGAGTAGAACGAGGTGCCGAACTCGGCCTCCCCGTTGTAGACCGCTCTCACCGCCCCGTCATGACTGCCTGCCTGCAGCTCCTCACCCACCTCGATGCCGGCGTTGAGGAGCTCACCGGAGGGGACCAGGAACCCGGAGGTCGAGCCCGGATCGGGATAGGCCCACGAGAGCCCGGCTAGGTTCTCGATAGAGGCGGCGTCTGAATCTCTGGGGACGAGATACTGGGTCCAATACTCGGTGTACCCGAAGCGCTTGGCCTTCAACTGGATGTCGACATCGCACAGCTCACTGGCCAGCACATAGGCCTGTGCCGGGATGAACCCCATCGACGTGTCGGGGGCGGCACATATCGCCTCCACCGTCGCCGCATACGACGTCGGCACCGACACCTCGAAGACGAGGCCCGTCGCGTTGCTCAGTGTCTCGGCGAGCAGTTCCCCACCGGCGACTATCTCCTCGGCGGCGACCGACGGCACGAACAGCACCTGGATCGGGTTCTCCGCGGTCCCCACATCGACCGTCGACTCTGATGTGGTCGTGGCCGGTGCCGCGGTCGTTGTGGTCGCTGCTTCCTCCGTGGTCGTGGTCGCCTCGCTGTCCCCGTCGCCGCATGCGGCGACGATCAATGCCAGTACGGCGACCAACACCCATATGCCTCTTGTCTTCATATCTCTCTCCTTGAGCCTCCTGGACCACCGACACCCGTCCGGTTACGAAGGTCCCAGGCGGTGATCAGTCGGGCGGGAGGCTAGCGGTGGCTGTCAGTGTGATGCGAGACGATCAACGACTGCGCGAAACTCGTCGAAGTCGAGCACGTCTACCGCACCATCGATTGGTTGGTTCCAGGGCCGGACATAGCGACAGATCGTCGCCAGTGGACGGTGCTCCACGAGGCCGGGGAGCACGTGTGGGCCATCGTCGAGGTATACGTCGCAGTCGACGAGCCATTTGTCCTCGAGAACGTGGACCTCCGCCGCGGGGACTCGATGACGATGCAGCCAGCTGTGGGTGTCCTCGATGGCAAACGACGGCTTGGCCGTCAGGATGATGATCTGGTGCCCATCGTCGGCGAGCATCTCCAGCGCCTCGACCGCACCGGGGAACGGATCGAGGTGCCAGAAGACAGAGTGCCCGTCGAGATCGCCCGACCACCGCCAGAACTCGTCGATGTCCTCGAAATGGGTCAGCTCGACGAGGTCATGCCATCGATTGGAGTCCGCCACGACGAGTTTGGTGCCGAAGTCCCGGTTGTAGAAGGTCATCCAACCCTGGGTGAAGTCGGCGACAACTCCGTCGAGATCGATCCCTAACCGCATCCGTGGAGATTAAGCAGCCGCTCGGATCACCTCCCATTCACATGAGAGTGCACGGCTTCAAATCGCTTGAACATTCAAGGGCAGTGAATTAGACACCTCGCCATGGCCGAAGTCACCGGGACCCATGAGATCGACGACGTCAGGGTGCTCGAAGTGCTGAACAACCCGACGCCTCTGAGGATTCTTCGTCATCTGGCCGAGCCGCACTCGGTCAAAGAGCTGGCGGAGTGGATGGAGGCGCGCCCCCCACCCCTCTATTACCACGTCAACCTTCTCGAGGACGTCGGCGTGGTCAGGGTGGTGGAGATCCGCAAGGTGGGGGCGATGATCGAGAAGGTCTACCAGACGACGGCACGCAGCTTTCGTCCCAGCAAGGCCCTGATGAGCGGGGGTCACGACCCGGAGCAGCTGGCCAGGTTGGGCGCCGCAGTCATCCTGGATCCGGCCCGACTTGATGCCGAGGCGGCGCTGAGACGCCATTTCGAGGATATGGGCCGAGAGATGCCCGAGGAGGTCGATCGAGTGGGATCACTGGGTCGTACCATCGTCTATCTGCAGCCCGAGGCCGTAGAGCGGGTGAACGAGAAGATCCAGGGTTTGCTGGCCTTCATGGATGAGTTGGACACCGGTGACCTGGGCCAGGAGTTCGGCATGTCCTTCGTCTTCTTCCCCGTTGCGGGGTAGGGCGGTGAGCCAGCTTCGCCAGCTGCTCAGGATCCGGGACTTCCGATATCTGTGGACGGCGCAGATCACGTCCGATTTCGGTGATGCCCTGACCTCACTGTCGCTGCTGATTCTCGTCCAGCGTCTCACCGGCTCCACGCTCAGCATCGCCTTGCTGATGATCTCGATTGCCGTGCCGTCCCTGGTGTTCGGGGTCCTCTCCGGCGTCTATGTGGATCGGTTCGATCGTCGCCTGACGATGATCGTCTCCGACATCATTCGCGCCGTCCTGGTGCTTGCCTTCCTATTCGTCGACTCGGTGTCACTGGTCCCCCTGATCTATGTGATCGCGTTCATGCAGGCAACGGTCGGAACCCTGTTCAACCCGGCGCGGTCGGCGATCACACCCCGTATCGTCGGTGAGGAGAAGCTGCTGGCGGCCAACTCGGTGTCGCAGACGTCGCGGGTGATTTTCGGCCTCGTCGGGACCACGGCGGCCGGCATCCTGGCCAGCATCTCGACTTCTTTCGCTGCCGCCTTCATAGTCGACTCCGCGACCTTCGGACTGTCGGCGTTCCTGATCCTGAGGATCACAACGCCTGGAAGATCGGAGGATGCCGGCGACTCTCGTGTGTGGCAGGAGATGAAATCCGGCTTCCGGGTCATGATGGGGTCACGACCCTTGAAAGGGGTGCTCGTCGGCGCCGGGGTGGCCATGCTGGGACTGGGCTCGATCAATGTCCTGGCCGTGCCGTTCATCATCGGCGAGCTCGGGATCTCCGAGGCGTATTTCGGCCTGATCGAGCTCTCCCAGGTGATGGCGATGATTCTCGCCGGATCGATCGTGGCCTTGCTGGCCGCCAGGCTCGAGGCGCCGTCCCTCGTGAGTGGCGGTCTCTTGGGTGTCGGAGTGGCGGTGGCCCTCATGTCGACGACCAACGAGGTGTGGCAGGTGCTTGCCGTCCTGTTTGCGGTGGGGCTGTTCATAGCTCCGACACAGGCCGGGGTGAGCACCTTGAGCCAGACCCTCATCGAGGACAAGATGAGGGGCAGGGTCGGTGGTGCCCTGAGTGCGGTCGTCTCAGCTGCCAACGTTGCCTCGATGGGCCTCGCCGGTGTGGCCGCTGCCGCCCTAGGGGTACGCAACGTGTTCGTGGTCGCCGGTGTCATCTGCTCCCTGGCCGGGATCCTCGCCTGGCTCATGCTGCGTGACGTGGGTGAGCATGCCGAGGATGTCGCTGCTGAGAGTGTGTGATATTCGCGGCACCCTCGAAACAGCGAATTAACACGTCAGCCACGGACCCGAAACGGATCACCCTTACCTTCCCCCGCCAACTGGACACCAAGGAGGAGTCATGGAGCAGGTCGTTCTCGCGATAGACGAGGTATGGCTGGTGTTGGCGGCGATCCTGGTCATGTTCATGCAGGCCGGCTTCGCGCTCGTGGAAGCGGGGTTCATCCAGGCCAAGCACGCGGGGAACATCATCATGAAGAACTTCATGGACTTCTCCGTGGGTGCGATCGTCTACTGGGCGATCG
>DASWKM010000061.1:0-14981 GCA_036396635.1 Acidimicrobiia bacterium | reverse complement strand
GGCTTCTATGTGTCCCAGCCGGCCTTTGCGATCATGCGGGAGAAGTCCTATGGCCGGTTTGTCTTCACGTCATCCGCGTCAGGGCTCTTCGGCAACTTCGGCCAGGCGAACTACGGGGCCGCCAAGGCAGGTCTCGTCGGGCTCTCGAATGTCATCGCCATCGAGGGCGCAAAGCACAACATCATGTCCAATGCCATCGCCCCGATCGCCAAGACGAGGATGACCGAGGACCTGTTGGGGCCTTTCGCCGACATGGTGGCCCCTGAGCAGGTGACGCCGATGGTCGTCTATCTGTGCTCGGAGCGCAACGAGCAAACCCACGAGATCTTCACCGTCGGCGGTGGTCGATATGGCCGTGTTTTCATCGGGACCAACCAGGGCTGGTTTGCCGGGCCCGGGACGGTCCCATCGGTGGAGGAGGTCACCGACCATCTCGACGAGATCCGCGATATCACCGATTACGTCGTCCCGCTCAACAACAACGACGAGATAATGCTCCTCGCCCAGATGCTGGCGGGCTGATCGATGCCGATCGATCTCGACAAGGCGGTAGGAGCCGAGCTGGTCGGCAGGTCCTACACATGGTCTGCGGACGACATCATCCTCTACAACCTCGGAGTCGGGGCGGGCGACCCGCCCGCCGAGCCCGCCGAGCTCAAATACGCCTACGAGGGTGACCTGACCGCCATCCCGACGTTCGGGACCATCCCGCCATTTGGGATCATGATGAGCATCGGGGCCGTCGAAGGCATCGACATCGACATGACCCAGGTGCTCCATGGAGACCAGGCTCTGACGATCCACTCACCGATCCCCACATCGGGCACCGTCACCCAGGATGGCCGAGTCGCTGGCGTTTACGACAAGGGAAAGGGCGCGCTCATCGTCCTCGAGGTGGTGTCGACTCTGGAGAAGACCGGTGCGCGATTGTTCACCAACCGTTCCGGCATCTATGTGAGGGGCGAGGGCGGGTTCGGGGGAGACCCGGGCCCGGCAACGTCCGGATACGCACCCGATCGGGAGCCGGATCACATCGTCTTCTCGCCGACGCTCCCGCAGCAGGCATTGCTGTACAGGATGGCGTCGGGTGACAAGAACCCACTCCACGCCGACCCTGGGTTCGCCGCTCTCGCCGGCTTCGAGCGCCCGATCCTTCATGGCCTGTGCACCTACGGCATCGTCTGTAAGGCCGTGGTCGAGTCTGCCCTTGGAGGGGAGCCGGATCGGGTCAGGAGCTACACCGCCCGGTTCACCGGTCATGTGTTCCCCGGTGAGACCCTCGTGACCAGGGTCTGGGAGGAGAACGAGGTTTGCTTTGTCACCGCCGAGACCAAGGAGCGGGGCACCGTGGTCGTGTCCCAGGCCAGCATCGGCGCCCCCACCGGCCCACCAAGCCAGGAGGCGACGTGACAACCGGCGATGACGCCAGAACGGAGCGCTCAGACCGCTCGGTGACCCACCTGTTCGGTCACGGAACCCTCTCCTACATCCAGATCCCTGCAATCGATGTCAAGGTCTCTGCGGCGTTCTACACCGATGTCTTCGGTTGGGAGGCACAAGGTGGCAGCGCGGATCATGTGAGCTTCACCGACGCGGCCGGGCACATGATCGGTGCCTGGGTCACCGGTCTCGAGATCGTCGACCGTCCCGGGGCTCTCCCGTATGTCTATGTCCACGGAATCGATACCGCACTCCAGCGGATCGTCTCCAGCGGGGGTGTAGTGGTCAAAGAGCCATACCAGGAGGGAGACCTGTGGGTGGCAACCTTCCGGGATCCTGCCGGCAATGTGATCGGCATCTGGCAGCAGGGAGACCGTTAGCCGGGGGTGGCGTCAATTGTCTCTAACCAAGGACTACGGCCGTCCCGGAGGCGGAGACCATGAGCATGCTCCCATTGGCCCCGATGGTCTCGTAGTCGAGGTCCACTCCCACCACGGCGTTGGCGCCGAGAGCCTCTGCTCTCTCCTGCATCTCACGGAGGGCGATCTCCTTGGCGTTACCCAACTCCCGCTCGTAGGCGGCCGATCGCCCCCCGACGATGTCGCGGATCCCGGCGAAGAGATCCTTGAACACATTGGCACCGAGCACCGCGTCGCCGGTTACGACACCCTTGTAAGACGTGATGTGGTTCCCTTCGATTGTGGGGGTGGTGGAGACGATCATGGCATCATCGTACGCGGCCTACGCCTTGATCTCGACCCTGGTCCCGATCGGGACCATTTCGTGAAGAGCGGTGATCATCTCGTTGGGGAGCCGCAGGCAACCGAGCGAGATGTTGCCGCCGATGGAGCTTGGGTTGTTGGTCCCATGGATCCCGATGATCCCGTCTCCACCGTTGAACTCGGTGATGGTCTCCGAGCGGGCGGAGAGCCCGAGCGCATGGGGCCCCCACGGGCTGTGGGGGTCGGTGAGGGTGACGCTGTCGGTCACGAAGAACATTCCTGTCGGTGTCGGGTTGTGGACGCTACCGACGCCGATCTCGGTGGCGAGGACCTCGACACCGTCGACGTAGTAGCTGAGACGTCGGTCGCTGAGGTCTACCACGACCTGGCTGTCGGCGACGTACAAGGCGACGTCGGCGGCTCGCACCCATCCGGTGCTCCCGTTGGGTCGAGTGGGGAGCATCACCTCGAGCCATTCGCCGGTGGGGTCCCCGATTACACCGAGCACCGTCACGGTCCCGAGGATGGTGGTCCGGTCCAATGTCAGGATCGGCTTGGTCGCATCCGGATTGACGAAGATGTCCAGGTCGTCGATGGCGTATGCCGCCAGGCCCACCGACGCCGTCCTGGTGGCGGCGAAACCCTCCCACGTCGGTCGGGTGTCGATGATGGGCTGACCGATAGGCGGGACGTCGGTCACGGGCTGCGCCGCCACCCCCGCGGTCGCAGCGGCATCGGCGCTCTGGGAGTGCCCGCCGCCGCACGAGACGGCAGCCAGGGCCATAGCCACTGTCATCACCCGGACATGCATCGCAAGATGATATCGGCAAGCACTCGCTGGACGTTTAGCCTCACGGCGGTGGCCCGTGTCTATGTGACGAGACGTCTTCCAGCCGAGATACTGGAGCCGTTGGGCACACACGATCTGCGTCTGTGGGAAGAGGACTCACCGGTGCCGCGCCACGTGCTCGCCGAGGAGATCAGAGACGTCGACGGGCTTCTCAGCATGCTGACCGACGGTATCGACGCCGCCCTGCTCGCCGGTGCGCCCGAGCTGCGCGTGATCTCACAGATGGCGGTCGGGATCGACAACATCGACGTCGATGCCTGTCGGGACCGCGGCATCGCGGTCGGGCACACCCCGGAGGTCCTCACCGAGACCGTGGCCGACCATGCCTTCGCCCTCCTCGGCGCGGTGGTCAGGCGCCTTCCCGAGGGTGAGAGGGAGGTCAAGGAGGGTGGGTGGGGCCCATGGCGCCCATTCCATCTCACCGGAGGCGATCTCCATGGGACTGTCCTCGGCGTGGTGGGCATGGGGCGCATCGGCCGGGCGGTGGCGAGACGTGCCTCGGGGTTCGACATGGATGTCATCTACTCATCCCCGCGTCCCGCCGCGGAAGCGGCACGCCGTGTGGAGCTTGCCGAGCTGCTGGAAGGATCCGATCACGTCGTGTTGTGCTGCACCCTGAACGAGGAGACGAGAGGGCTCATCGGCAAGACCCAATTGGGCATGATGAAGCCGACCGCGTACCTGGTCAATGTCTCGCGTGGACCGGTCGTCGTCACCGAAGCTCTGGCCGAGGCGCTGGCGGATGGTGTCATCGCCGGTGCCGGGCTCGACGTCACCGACCCCGAGCCCCTGCCGGCGGGTCATCGAATCCTGGGTCTCCCCAACTGTCTGGTTGTGCCACACATAGGGAGCGCCTCGGTGCGCACCCGGACCGCCATGGCGCAGCTGGCAGTCGAGAACCTGATTGCCGGGCTGGAGGGCCGGCCCCTGCCCTCTCCGTATCGGCCGGGGTTATAACCCGCGAAAAGCGGGTACCGTTCTCCCTCCATCTGCCCCAGGAGTCACTTCATCCATGATCGAGCTGCCCGGCGCCCGTTCTGTTGAGCGAAACCCCGACGCAGGTCATCTGCGTGAGCTGGCATTGGCCAGCATGCCCCGGCTCACCGTGACCGAGTTCGGGAACCTCAACTACCAGGCCGAGGTGACGGCGCGACTCAAGAACTCCACATTCTTCGTCTCCGACACCGAGATAGGCCAGAACCGAATCACCCGGGCCGAGGCGGAGGAGTGGTCCGCACGTCAGGACGCTCACATCGCAGATCGCGACATGCTGTTGGTCGAGGGTTACATCGGACCGGACCCCGGCTCACGGACCGGGTCGAGGCTGTTCATCGAGGCATCCCATCCCAACATCGCGGCGATGCAGGGTCATTTGTACTTCTCACCGGATTCGGACTGGACCCCCGAGCTCACCGTCATCTACACGCCGACGCTGCGGGCACCGGGCAAGCCGGACGATCGCCTGATCATCGTCGACCTCGACAATTGGGTGACGAGGGTCTTTGGCTCCGACTATTTCGGCGAGTCGAAGATGGGTGGCCTGCGGATGTGGAACCGGATCGCCTACGACCGGGGCGGGCTGGCCTGTCACGCGGGGCTGAAGACATACCCGGCCGCCTCGACCCGGAGCGGTGAAGAGGAGTCGATGTTGATCATCGGCCTGTCCGGGACCGGGAAGACGACGACAACGTTCAGACAGCAGGCAGGATCGCTCCCGGTGCAGGACGACTTCGTCGGCTTGATGCCCGGTGGGCAGCTGCATACGACAGAGGCCGGGTGCTTTGCCAAGACCTTCGGCCTGGATCCGGACGATGAGCCGACGATCTACGGTGGCACCACCCGGCCCGACGCCTGGTTGGAGAACGTGGCCGTCACCGAAGACGGCAAAGTCGACTTCTTCGACACGTCGCATACCGCCAATGGGAGGTGCACTTTCCCTCTCGCCAACATCCGTCACCGGGACCCGAGGGACGTGCCGCCGGCCCGGTACCTCCTCATACTCAACCGCTCCGACCACGTCATCCCTGCTGTGGCCCGTCTCGACCGGGACCAGGTCCCGGCCTACTTCATGCTCGGTGAGACCAAGGGCACATCCGCCGGCGGGGCCGCCGAGGCCGGCAAGAGCCTCCGCGTGCCCGGGACCAACCCGTTCTTCTTCGCCGACGACTCCCTCCAGGGCAACCGTCTGCTCGATCTGCTCGAGACGATGCCCGACCTGGAGACGTATGTGCTCAACACCGGTCGCGTCGGGGGAGGGGCCGAGGGGTCAAAAGACGTCCACATACCCGACTCCTCCGCGATCGTGAAAGCCGTCGTCGAGGGGACGATCGAGTGGAGACCCGATCAGGACTTCGGGTACTCGATCGCCGCCACGGTTCCTGGTGTGGATGACGTCGAGCTGCTGGAACCACGTCGTCTCTACGAGCGTCTAGGCCGTCTCGAGGAGTACGAGGCGATCGTGTCGAGGCTCAAGAAGGAGCGCGTCGAGTACCTGAGCGGCTTTGGGGCGCTCAGCCCCGACGTCCTTGCCGGTCTTGGCGGCTAGCGGACCCAGTCGATTCAGCTCCTCGGGATCATCGCCAGGAGACAGCCCAAAGAGAGCCTGATGTCGGCGACCGGACCGGCGAAGACATTGGACACGCCTCTCGTCGTTCCGTGATGCAGGGTCTCATTCGTCAGATCCCATCGCAAACCCCGGGTCCGAACGCCTGTTGCGTCTCCACCCATCGGGATCAGGCTCAGGGTCGCCCCGACATCACCGTGGATGATGCGTCGGTCCCGGATCACATACCCCCAGCCCCGCTCGGTGATCCAGTCGATCTCATCGATCTCTCGCCATTTCCCGGAGCAGAGCAGGGCAGCCGCGGCCAGCTCGTGGTCGACACGGCCACCGGCGCCCCCGATCACCACCACTCGTTGCGGTCTCTCCACCACCACCCTGTCCAACGCGAGCTCGAGGTCGGTGGCGTCTTTGCCGGCCGGGTGACGCTCGACGATCACGTTCGACGGGACGGCGTCGGTCTCGATCGAGTCCAGGTCGCCGATGAGGACGTCGACGGCATACCCCTGACCGATGGCGAGGTCATATCCGCCGTCGGCGGCGACGATCAGATCGGCGCTCGGGATCTCCTCCACCAGCGAGTCGGCGGGTGAGTCGCCTCCGGCGAAGATGAGTACGGTGTCCATCAGAATGACAAAATCGTCTTACGCGCGTTGGCGCGGGTAAGACCTAACCCTCAAGTTGAACTTCAAGTGTGACCATCGCTTTCCTCAACGCCGTTTCTACCTGCTCGGGCAGCTCGGAACGGGCATATACGAAACCGAGATATCGATCACCTTCAGGTGGGGGCACGATTGGCTCTCCGAGCGCGATGGTGAAGTCCATCCCGGTCACACCATCGATGGCACGAGTCTCCTGCTCACCGCCGATACCGGCCAGGGTGCCTCGCTCCGGCGTGGGGATCATGAGGACGCCGCTGGCAACACTCTCCCGTTTCAAGACGGGTCTTGTCGCCTGCAGGGCATTGCGAAGGATCAATGATTCGAGAGACGTCCCCATGAGGCCGAAGTTGAGGCTCCGCGAGCAAAGGCCACCTATCGAGCGTGCCGCGACCTCGATGACACGCGCCCTTGCCCCGTCGACACGGACCTCGACGTGTACCGGGCCCTGTGCCAGCCCCAGTGCCTGGACTGCGGCTCGGGCGACCCGCTCCGACTCGGCGAGAGCAGGTTCGGGCAGCCTCGACGGCGTTACGAAGATGGTCTCGGGAAAGTAGGGCCCGGGTCCCGAGTCGGGTTTGTCGAAGACGGCGAGGACGCTCAGCTCTCGGTTGGTGATGAGGCCCTCGATTGCAATCTCGAGCCCGGGCGCGTAGGCCTCGAGGAGCAGCGTCGCATCCCCACCGACGATCGACCGGATTCGCTCCGCCGTCGGGCGGACGTCTTCGGGCCGGTCCACCCGGATCACTCCCTGGCTGGCCGAGCGGTCCAGAGGCTTCATCACCAGCGGGTAGCCGACGAGACCGGCGGCGCTCTCGGGGCCGTCATCAGGCTCGAGTGGGGCGAATCTCGGCTGGTCGACCTCACCGGCGGCGAGCCGTTGTCGCATCGCCAGCTTGTTCCTGGTCAGGGCAGCCGCTTCGGGCCGGTTCCCGGGCAGGCCCAGGAGTGCAGAGGCATGGGCTGCAACCATGACCCCCTGATCGTCGGCGGCGACCACGGCATCGATCGGCACGTTCTCACCGTGACGTGCGATCGTCTCGGCGGCCGCGAGCGGGTCGGAGCAGTCGATCGTGACGTACCGGTCACCCATGTCTATCGGTGAGGGGTGCTCCGAGGCCACGATCAGGTCGATGTCCAGCGACTCGGCCGCATTCAGGAAGTCGGTGGCTCGATAGGTGTTGGATGGG
This sequence comes from Acidimicrobiia bacterium, assembly GCA_036396635.1. Lineage (GTDB taxonomy): Bacteria > Actinomycetota > Acidimicrobiia > Spongiisociales > ZC4RG35 > JANQRA01. The sequence continues at coordinate 7,560 of DASWKM010000061.1, read as the reverse complement.
AGGACGACGACGACTCTAGACATCTTGGGTTGACTGCCTCTCTAACTACAATCCTGGCAGATGTCTGATTCCACAGTCCTGACCATCGCGCCCGACGCCTTGGACATGATCCGCCAGCTGAGGGACAACGAGCCCGGTGACGAGGAATTCGCCCTCTCCATCGAGGTGACCGGTTTTCGCGGGCCCCAGTTCTCGTATGAGCTCGCCTTCGTGCCGTTGGCCGACAAAGCCGAGAGCTGGGTCGAGGAGCGTCACGATGACCTGGCGGTGATCTTCCCCAAGGCCGACAAGGGCAAGCTCGACGGCGCCGCCCTCGAGCTCACCGATCAGGGGCTGGCGATGAACAACCCGAACTCGCCGGCTCCACCGGCCATGTCGGCACCGGCCGGGGATCTCTCCGGGCCCCTGGTCGACCGGGTGCAACAGGTGTTGACCGAGCAGGTGAACCCGGCGATTGCCCAACACGGCGGAGGTGCCGAGCTGGTCTCCGTGGACGGCACCATCGCCTATCTACGGCTCTTCGGCGGTTGTCAGGGGTGTGGCCTTGCCCAGGTGACGTTGAAGACGGGCATCGAGCGGATCATTCTCGAGTCGATCCCCGAACTGACCCAGGTGGTCGATGTCACCGACCACGCCTCCGGCGAAGACCCCTACTATCAGTCACAGAAGAAGTAGCCCGCCAGTAGCGCGCTCTGCTTGGGTTGTCTAGCGGATCACCTCTCCCAGCACTGCATACCGCAGCATGTGGCCCTGACCGTTGTGGACCGCGTACTCCTGGACCATCTTGATCAGTGTGGCGCCGAGTGGCCGCCCGTGTCCGAGGCCCTTTGACTCGAGCGAGGGGAGTGCTGCGATGGCACGATCTGCATTGGCGACCTCGGCCCTGTAGAGCGTCATGTCGGGATCGAAAGTCTCCGCCGAGCCTCCGGTGAAATCGTCGTCCCCATAGACCATGACGCGCTCGCCTCCACCGAGGCCCCACGACAGATACACGTGCTCCATCTGGGTCATGTGGCGCATCAGACCGAGGATCGAGAGCTCCACGGGAGGTATCGCCATCTCGGCGATGCCGTCGAGATCCAGGTTGCGCAGCTTCCGCATGAACGTCCGGCGTTGGTAGTCGAGCCAGTCGATGAGCAACGTCCTCAGACCGGAATCGGATGCCGGCTCGTCGGGCTTGGTGAAGTCAAGGCCCCGTAGTAGTTCCGAGTCCACGCTCCTGCCTCTCTCGCTGTGGGAGATGATACGAAGTCCCGAGCGAAGTCGTCGACGGGCAGGTCGGCAGTCCCGGGGTTGGGCTCGTCGCTGGGTGCCTTTATCGTCGCTCGGTGGGCTTCACCAAGGAACAGCTGGAGGCTCATCGGGATCGTCCCGTCCCCGATCTTCTCGGCCGAGGCTGCCGACTCCTGTTTGTCGGTATCAATCCCGGTCTGTGGACTGCGGCGACACAGACACACTTCTGTCATCCCTCGAATCGTTTCTATCCGGCACTCCGGCGTGCCGGCTTGATCGATTGGGCCGTCGACAGCGACCAAGGTATGACCGACCGTCAGCGTCGTGACCTGATGCGGGTGGGGATCGGGATCACGAATCTGGTGAACCGGGCTACGGCGCGCGCCTCGGAGCTGACACCAGAGGAGTTGCGGACAGGGGCGCGGCGTCTCGGCGACCTCGTCACCGATGTGCGCCCCGTTGTGGTCGCCGTCGCCGGGGTGACCGCATTCCGCGACGCCTTTGCCCGGCCCGAGGCCATTCTCGGCCGCCAGGGCTCCGATCTCGGGCCGGCCCAGGTCTGGGTCGTACCCAACCCGAGCGGGCTCAACGCACATGAGACGATCGATACGTTGTCGGGGTGGTATCTCCGGGTGGCCCGGGCAGCGGGGATCGCGTGAGCGAGCCGGCGACACCACGACAGGTCCTGTATGCCCTGGTCGCGGCAGGATTCCTCGGCGTCGTGGGCGTGCTCACCATTGGCGCCGCCGCTGTCGGGCTGGTGCCCACCTGGTGGTCGGCGATCATGGCACTCGCCATCGCCATCGCGGGCACCTACGTTGGCTCGAATTGGCGGAGGACAGGGCCTGTCCTGGCGATCGGGGTCGGGCTGCTCGTGGCGTGGATGGTGGGAACACTGATCCTGGCGAGCTAGTGGTATGTCGCAAAATCGGCGAGCCGCTTCCGGCACGACCGTCTATGGGATGCGATCGAGGTAGAGGCTCTGTGTCGAACGGCCGATCCAACCGGTGGTGTCCCAGAGTGTCCCGCTGGCCACCCCGCGCCCCAGATCACCGTAGGTGGACTCGGCCGACAGGGCGATCCACTCGCCGATCGGGTACCGGGCGATGTGAACACTCAGATCGGGGTTCATGAACACCCATCGCTTGTAGTCGAGTGCCCGCGAGATGCCGTTGCAGAAGTCGGCCGTCGCCACCATGCGCTGGACAGGCGTCGTCTCCCTGCCGGCGATCATCGGGGTCGTCAGACGCAGCCATACCGTCCCGGGCCCGGAGACGTCGAACCCACCGACCGCCTCGCGGACATCCATGGCGTGACGGTGAAACATCAGCTTGCCCTCTTCCCCGACACCCCACACGTCCCCGACGCGATCGTCGATCTCGTCAGGCAGCGCGAAATCCAGGGGCCGGGGCCTGGCTTCGGGCGGCACGGGCCGATCCGCTGTCCTCAGCCGCTGCACCGTGGCGATCGAGAGGATCGTGCCCTCGGCGTCGTATATACGGGCCTGAACCGTCTGGATCCTCTTGCCTTCGCGAACCACCTCGGTCTCGATCCGCAGCGGGACCAGCGGGATGACACGGAAGATCTCCACGGTCATCCGGGCGACCTCCATGGGGGTCAGTGTGGGGATCGTCGCCTCGATGTGACTCACAACGAGTGCGGCGAAGGCCCCGCCATGCTGACCCTCTTCATACCAACCTGCGTTGGCCAAGGGCGTCGACTGATAGATGTTGGCGTCGCCCGTCGGCAGGTAGACGCCTCCGAAGTCCTGGCTCATCGGGGCGGAACGCTAAACGGTGATCTTTCCACCAGCCATTTGTCGTTTAGCATTTCTCGTCGTGACCCAAGAGGCAACAGCAGAAACCTCCCCGGTTGCGCGTATCGGGCCGCCTCTCCTACTTGCCTCGATCCTCGCATCGACACTGGGGATCGTCATCGCCCAGTTCCTCGACGACTTCGGTGACGGCCTCCTCGCCGAGATCCTCGGGGGCGACGCCACCCTCTTCAACAACAGGGTCGAGTTCACCGGCGCCACCGATCTCGCCTGGGGCGGCGGATTTGCGCTTTGTCTGCTGGTGGGATTGTTTGCCCTCTTCGTCTACCCGACACAGCGTGGGCGCGGGGTGTCGCGGCTCGTGTTGCTGTGGCTGCTCCTTCATGTGCTCCGCCAGGCCCTCACCCAGGCTGTGTTCCTCCCGTTCTCCGATGACAGCCGGCTCGCCCTCGCCTATCAGACCTTCGACACCCAACCCGGGCTCGACGTGGTCATCGCTGCCGGTGCCGGGATCGGCCTATTGCTCATTGCCCTCGCATCTGCGTCGGCGTTTCTCGCTTTCACACCACATCGTCGTCTGGTATCCAACGGCAGGAACCGCCTCGCCTTTGCTCTCTGGATCGCGCTCATCCCCGCAGTGGCCTCGGCATTCGTGGCGATCCCCTTCTTCCTGCCCGACAGTGAGACCCTGGTCCTGCCCGGGTTGCCGCTGGCGGCTGTGATGTTCCTGGCCACCCTCGCCGCCGCACCGGGGACCACCATGGTCGTCGCGCCGGAGGACGAGCGGACCACAGAGTGGCCGTGGGGCCTCGGAGTCACCCTCCTGATCATCCTCATCTTCGCCCTGGCCGTGCTCCAGGGCGGCGTCTCGATAGATCCAAGAGCGTGGGGAACCGGGTAGTCGTCATCACCGTCAGTGACGGGGTGTCGTCCGGTGCCCGCGAGGACGGTTCCGGTCGAGCCCTCGAGGAGATGCTGTCCGACCACGGTTACGTGGTTACCCGTGACCTGGTCCCGGACGAGGCAGACCAGATCGGGGCGGCGATCCTCAACGGGTGTCAGTCGGCAGATCTGGTGCTAACCACGGGCGGCACCGGTTTCGGGGGGCGTGACGTGACACCCGAGGCAACTGCCGAGGTATTGGAGCGAGAGGCTCCCGGTCTGGTGCATGTCATGCTGGCCAGGGGAATCGAGTCGACTCCGATGGCCGCGCTGACCAGGGCGCGCGCCGGCACTATAGGCAGCACGTTGGTGGTCAATCTCCCCGGCTCTCCCCAGGGCGCCGTCGAGAGCCTCGATGCCATCATCGATCTCCTCCCCCATGCCCTCCAGCTTCTGGCAGGGGATACCCGGCATCATTGAGGTCGAGACCGGCGATCCACTACCGTGCTGGCGTTTCCTCGACCCCCTCTGGAGGACCGTGAAGATCACTCAGGAATTCGTGGTGGCGCGCCCGCCTGCCGTCGTCTGGGACCTGTTTCAGGATGTCCCCTCCGTTGCCCAGTGCCTCCCCGGCGCCGAGTTGACGGGTGAGGACGACGACGGATCGTATCTGGGCAGTGTCTCGGTCAAGCTCGGCCCGATGACGGCCGCTTTCGAGGGCAAGGCGACGGTCACCGGTGACGAGTCGAGTCGCTCGGCCACGATCGATGGCAAGGGTGTGGACAGGAAGGGCGGGTCCAGGGGCCAGGTCAAGGTGGTCTACGCTATCGTCGACGATCCATCAGGATCGAAGGTCACCGTCGACGCCGATGTGACCCTCTCGGGGCCTGTCGCCCAATTCGGTCGCACCGGGCTCATCAACGAGATGTCGAAGCGACTGATCGGTGACTTCGTGTCCTGTCTCGAGGCCAAGCTCGGCGCCTCCACCGCGGACGAGGCCGAGAGCATCACCGCAGGCGACGTCAGGGGGGTCTCTTTGTTTTTCTCGGCTCTCTGGGCATGGATAAAGAGGCTCTTTCGGGGTGCTCCTGGATGAGCTCACGAATGGTGGTGCTCGCAGTGGCGAGCATTCTGTCGTTCGTCGCGTGTGGCGGTGGGAACGGCGGCAACGGGGATTCGATCGAGGGCGGGGACGTCGTCGTGGGGATGTATGACAACCGCTACCAATACACAGAGATCAGGATCCCGGTCGGAGGCACCGTCACCTGGGTCGGAGCCGGGCGAAATCCGCACAACGCCCACGACGCCGAGGAGACATGGTCCACCCAATCGGTGTTCGGGAGCCCCGAGATGCTCGAGGGTGACCGAGCGACACTGACCTTTGACAAGCCCGGTCGGTACACATTCTTCTGTACCTTCCACGGCAATGCGCAAGGTGCAGGCATGTCCGGCGTCCTGATCGTCGGTGACGAGTAGATGTCGCGACGTCTGATCGAGGTCGTCGTCCTGGCCGCGGCGATTGCAGCGTGTGCGGGGCCGCCCGTCGGGACGCCGACGCCGGCCGCGGTGGGCGACACCACGACACTGTCCCCATCAGAATGGTCGGGCGTCACCCGGAACGTCCCGGCCGACTACCCGACGATCCAGGCCGCGGTCGACGCCGCCGAGCCCGGTGACCTCGTCCTCGTCGATCGTGGTGTCTACCGGGAGGCGGTCGACGTCACCACTCCCGGGTTGACCATTCGCGGGGTCGACCGCAACGACGTGATCATCGACGGGGAGTTCGAGAGACCCAACGGCGTCCAGGTCTTGTTCACCGACGGTGTGGTGGTGGAGAACATGACCGCGATCAACCACACGCTCAACGGGTTCTACTGGAGCGGCGTGCGTGGCTATCGCGGCTCGTATCTGACCGCGATCAACAACGGTGACTACGGCATCTACGCCTTCGACTCCGGCGACGGCCTCCTCGAGCACTCATATGCGTCGGGCTCGCCGGACGCCGCGTTCTACATCGGCCAGTGCAACCCCTGCGACGCGGTGCTCACGGACTCGATCGGCGAGTACAGCGGTCTCGGCTATTCGGGCACCAACGCCTCCACCAACATCTACATCGTCAACTCGATATTCCGGAACAACGGAGCCGGGATCGCCCCCAACACCCTCGACACCGAGCTCCTGCCTCCGGCGGTGGACGTGGTGGTGGCCGGCAACCTGATCCACGACAACGGTTACGGCGATTTCCCCCACAAAGGGGCGCAGTGGGCCTCACAGGGGAACGGGATCATCGCCGCCGGCGTGGAGAGCTCCCTCATTCACAAGAACCTCGTGGTCAACCACCCTTCCAGCGGGATCCAGCTCTCGTTCAACGTCGACGCCAACGTCTACATGGACTCCGACATCACGGTCACCGAGAACGTCGTCAAGGGCTCGGGCCTTGGAGACCTGACCCTCTCCGGGCCGGCGCGGTCGGGCAACTGTTTCGCCGGCAACGACGTCGATCACACCATGCCGCCGGCGCTGGAGACGACCCAGCCGTGTGACGGTCTCCGTTTTCCTGCCCTCTGGGAGCTTGGATCCGTCTCGTCGCTGTTCGGGCGGGTTGTCGAGCGCGGGCTCGAGTTGGACACCGAAGTCTTCTACGGCGACATGCCCCACCCCGGGCCCCAGCCGCAGATGCCGGGTGGCGCCGATGCCCCCGTGTTGCCCGCCGTCGACGTCTTTGCCGGTGCCGTGCCTGATCTCGATGCGATCGAGGTCCCGTCGATGCCGGCAGGTCTCGAAGTCACCCAAGAGAAAGGTTTCAACATCATGGGTGTGACCTTTGCGTCAGCAATTGGAGGCTTCCTCGGCCTCTACGCCTACGTGCTGCCCCTCGTCCTCTATGCGACGTGGGTGGTGATCGCCGTCTGGGAGATCGTCGGCAAGCGGGACGATCTGAGCCGGGGAGGGGCGATCGGGTGGATCCTGGCCATCCTCATCGTCCCGTTCCTTGGCGTCATCGCGTACTACATCTTTGGCAAGAGCCAGATTCCCGCCGCCTATCGATGGGTTCTGCTCGCCGGGGGAATGGGCGCCTATCTGCTGTTCCTGGTGCTCGGTCTCGTCGTCGGGGGCGTGGTCTAGGAGTTGGCGGCCCGGATTCCCGCGGTGTGAGCGATTTCGACGCGGTGGTCGTCGGCGCCGGGCCCAACGGTCTGGCGGCCGCGGTGGAGCTCGCTCGTTCCGGGCGCAGGACGCTTCTGGTGGAGGCTGCGGAGACGATCGGTGGCGGCACCCGGACCGAGGAGCTAACCCTGCCTGGTTTCAGACACGACGTCTGCTCGGCCATCCACCCCTCCGGCATTGCTTCGCCCTTCTTCAACGAGATCGGCCTCGATGTGGAATGGGTGCACTCACCGATCCCGGTCACCCACCCACTCGACGGGGGTCGGGTGGCCGCATTGCACCGGTCGGTGGAGGAGACCGCCGCTGGGCTGGGAGAGGACGGTCCACGTTACACAGGGCTGATCGGGCCCCTGGTGGAGACCGTCGACGACGTCGTCGAGGACGTGCTCAGCCCGATGACGCTCAACCCGAGGCACAAGCTGACCTACGCCCGCATGGCCGCCATCGGCGGCCTCCCCGCGGCCCTTCTGGCCAAGCGGTTCTCCACCGAGGAGGGCAAGGCC
>DASWKM010000060.1:0-14863 GCA_036396635.1 Acidimicrobiia bacterium | reverse complement strand
GGTGACAAACAGCGACGCCGTGCTGCCCTCGCTCATCTCGAAGCCGCATTCCGCACCGGAGATGGCACTGAAGACGACCATGGGGTTCTCGATCTCACCCTTGTAGGCCGCCTCCACCTCGAATACCCAGGGCACCATGTCTTCACTCGAGACGATGTCACCAGACGGCTCAGCCGGTCTCTCGACGAGTGTTCCCACAAACGCCCCATCGGTTGTCTCCAGCAGATTCCGGGGCTCAGGTGCAATGCAGGAGCAGGCGAGTGCCGTGCCGGCGCCAGTGACGACAGTCGTCCCCGCGATGACAGCGACCAGGAGGAACCTCAACAGAGTTGGCCTTCTCATGACGTGTTAGACGCGACTTCGTCGAGTTTGGTTCCGCGGGGCGAAAGCCTGCGATCCGGCCTGGAGCGGGTGACGGGTATCGAACCCGCATGTTGAGCAGTTGGGCAGGGCCTCACGTGCTGTGATCTGGAGCGGGTGACGGGAATCAGGGCCTCACGTGCTGTGATCTGGAGCGGGTGACGGGAATCGAACCCGCATGTTGAGCAGTTGGGTAGGGCCTCACGTGTTTCTGGGAGCGGGTGACGGGTATCGAACCCGCATGTTGAGCAGTTGGGCAGGGCCTCACGTGCTGTGATCTGGAGCGGGTGACGGGTATCGAACCCGCATGTTGAGCAGTTGGGCAGGGCCTCACGTGCTGTGATCTGGAGCGGGTGACGGGAATCGAACCCGCACCTTGAGCAGTTGGGCAGGGCCTCACGTGCTGTGATCTGGAGCGGGTGACGGGAATCGAACCCGCACCTTGAGCTTGGGAAGCTCACGTTCTGCCATTGAACTACACCCGCAGACGGGCAGTCAGGCTAGCTGAGGCCGAGTGCAGCATTCACCCGAAGAGCGTGGCCGTTCCCCATATCGTGAGCACGACGCCGACCACCATGAGAAAGCGGACCCGTCCGGGTCGATAAACCGCTCCGGCTACCTCCTTGGGCGTTTTTCCCCGACGGTGTTTCCACCAGGCGAGGCCGTTGCCGAGCAGCAGGGCGAGGCCGAGTGCCAGGATCAGCTCAGGGATCAGGTTCTCGAAGTCGAACAGGTCGCCCACGGTTGGCACGCTAACCATGGATAGGCTCGAATCGTGAACCAACAAGCCTCTGCCTCGGCCCCTGCCACCACGGCCAATCTCGGTCCGGGCTTCGACATCCTGGCGCTCGCCTTGAGCCCGCGCTGCCTGGTGAGAGCACAGGTGGCGACGGAGTGGTCGGTGCACCACGTCGGTGAGCACGCACCCGGCTCCGGCGAGTCGGATGGTGTCGTTGCTGCCGCGCGAAGGGCCATCGGGGACCGCCCCCTCGCCTTGCAGGTCGACAATCAGATCCCGCTTGCCAAGGGTCTCGGGTCATCGGCTGCCGCGTTTGTGGCGGGAGCCGCGGCGGCGCTACGAGCGATGGGGGGCGATGCGTCGCCGGACCGAGTCTTCCGGATCGCCGCCGAGATGGAGGGCCACCCGGATCAGGCTGCCGCTGCAGTCTACGGAGGGCTTGTGCTGATCCCGGCGGAGGGCTTGCCGATGCGTCTGCCCTTCCATCCGTCGCTGCGACCCGTGGTCGCGGTGCCGAAGACCCGGTTGTCCACGCGTGAGGCCCGTGCTGTGCTCCCTGACACGTACCCCAGAGATGTTGCACTCCGCAGCCTCTCCCGAATGTCGTCCCTCACGGCCGGGCTGATCACCGGTGATCCGGGAATGTTGGAGGCGGCCCACGGTGATGAGATCCACGAGGCACCACGAGCAATCCTCAGTCCGGAGGTCGGTGAGCTGATTGCCTTGGCGCGAAGGGCGGGCGCCCTCCATGCAGCCCGGTCTGGTGCAGGCCCGTGCGTCATCGCCCTGGCGTCCGCAGAGACTGCGGGTCGGGTTGCTGGAGCCTTCGCCGAATGGGGTGCGCAGGTGCTGAATGGACCGGTAGACACAGCAGGGTTGATCTGACACACCCGCCGCCCAGGTTGAGTCGCGTGACGTGCCGGCCCCTGGCGGCGTTTTCTTCCCACGTCGGCTCGTCGACGCTTGTGAGACGACCTGTGGTGGGCGATTCATTGGTTGTAAAGCCGTCGCGGCCGGGTTTAGGGATTCTTGAGAGGTTCGAAAGCATGGCGACACATTCGTGAGACAGGGTTGCACCTGTCTCGATCCAGATTGGCGGGACCAGATAAGGAGCAGTCCTCATGCGAAGAGTCACCTTTGTCGGCTTGGCGGTATCGGCCCTATTTGCCGTGTCGCTGGCGGCGTATGCCGGGGTATCCGGCCCGGCGTTCTACGTCGACGACGAGTTGTATCGGACGGTGGGCACGCCCACTGATTTCTCCGCGACCGGGGCGCCGGACCACAGCTTCGACACCATCTATCAATTCTCCCAGGCACAACCCATGAACGTGGCGACGGCGGCGCCGGGTGACCCCGGGTTCAACGGTGGACGCTGGCAGGTCGAGGTCGTCGCGTACGCCGAAGGGGAGAGCTACAGCTCTGCTTTGGCCGCCTTCGATGCCAATGGCTCGGGCGATTTCGACTCCGCAGCCGAGGTCGAGGCCGCCATCGATGCCGGAGTGATCATCACATCAGCCGGGCCATCGTTCGAATGCCCGGTCGTCCCCCTGCCCCGCAACTGAGGTAAACGAAGACCCAGCGAGAAAGACCGATGTAGAACAGGCCCCGGGATGGCGTTGCCGTCCCCGGGCCCGTCTTGATCTCAGTGGCAGATGCTGACGAGGGCTTGCCATATCGCTCGATTCGAGGGTGCCACGGACGGACCAGGCGCCGATCGGCTCGAGCCTTGACGATGTGGACAAAGTCGACCCACCTGGACGATTGAATCCGAAACGACGCGAGGTCCCCGGGTCCTTTTTGGTTTTGACCTACGACCGGGATGCCGCGACCATGTGAAGGTCTCCCCCTTTTCGAGAGGTTCATTCATGGGGTCGCTGATCAAGAAGCGTCGCAAGAAGATGTCCAAGCACAAGTATCGAAAGCGCATCAAAGCCAACAGGCACAAGCGCAAGTAGCAATCAGGAAAGGACCGGCCTGGGGCCGGTCCTTTCCATTGAATCCCTACCGGTCCTTGAGGAAGTTCTCGATCTCCTCGACCAGGTGGACCGCTTGACTGCCGCCCTCCTCATGAGCCTCCTGCTCCAGCTGCTCCACGTATTGCATCAGCTCGCTGTTGGCCTCGATGGCCTCGTCGACCGTGTCCCGGAACTGACGCGACTTGGCCGTCAGGTCACCGATGTCCACCGACACGCCGATCAGCTCGGATGCCTTGATGGTGAGGGCCTCAACCGCCGGCGGGTAGTCCTGATTGGACAGGTAGTGGGGGACCGCGGCCCAGACGGAGATCACCTCGATGCCGGCATTGCCCAGTGCCTGGTTCAGGACGCCCACGATGCCGGTGGGCCCCTGATAGCCCGAGGGCAACAACCCATGAAGAGTGAGAGCGTCGGGTCGAGTCGACGATCCAACGAGCGGGACGGGAAGCGTGTGTGCCACCTGGCCGATAAACGCTCCCAGTGTCACCGCCCGTGTCACGCCAAGTGTCTGCAGCGCCTCGATCAGCTCGTTGGTGAAAGCCTTCCACTTGTAGTTGGGTTCCTCACCGAGCAGAACGACGAGGTCCTGCTCTCCTCCTCTGACGACATGCAGCTCATTCTCGGGCCAATTGATGGAACGGATGCCGGACTCATCCAGAAACACCATCGGGCGACGAACCTGGAAGTCGTAATGCTCATCGGGATCGAAGGACGCGATCAGCTCACTGTCGAGGGTGTTGACGAACCGCTCTGCGGCCAGGCTTGCGGAGTCGCCGGCGTCGCCCCATCCTTCGAAGGCGATCAATGCGACCGGATTGGTGAGGACCGGTCTGCTGAGCCATCTCAACGAGCTCATGCGTCCAACCTACACCCGCCTCTACGGTATAGGGGTCATCTCGTAGAACGGCCGGAAGCGGCGCAAGCGCAGGGCATTGAGCACAACCGAGACCGAGGAAAACGCCATGGCTGCGGCAGCGATGGTGGGGTTGAGCAACCCGGCGGCCGCTACCGGGATGGCGACTGTGTTGTAGAGGAACGCCCACACCAGGTTGCCCTTTATCGTCCGCAAGGTGGCCGTGGCGAGCTCGACGGCCGTCGGTGCGAGCCGCGGATCGTCGCGAAGCAAGACAATGTCGCCTGCCTCCACGGCAACTCCGGTTCCCGATCCCACCGCCAGACCAAGATCGGCCTGAGTCAGGGCGGGGGCGTCGTTCACACCGTCGCCGAAGAAGGCGACGACCTGACCCTTCTCCTGCAGTTGGCCCACCCTCTTCGCCTTCGCTTCGGGGGTAGCCGAGGGGTAGATGGCCTTGATCCCCACTGCCGCACCCACTCGCTCGGCCGCCGCCTGATTGTCCCCGGTGATCATCTCCGAGCTGATGCCCAGCTCGTCGAGTCGTTTGATCGCCGATGCAGCCTCGTCACGGATGGAGTCCGATACGGCAATGACCCCACGGACCTGCCCACCCCAACCGGCGTAGAACGTGGTGAAACCTTGCTTCTCACCGTGCTGGAGAGCGGATCGCCACGTATCGACACCCGTCATCGTCTCGTCGGTCATGAGGGCCTCCGTGCCCGCCGCCACCCGCTCGCCATCGACCGTGCCGGTGACACCGATCCCGGGTACCGAATGAAGTGCTTCCACACCAACCAGCCCGACATCCTCCTCGTCGGCGGCAAGGCCCACGGCTATCCCGATGGGATGTCCCGACGCCACCTCCAGAGACCCGACCAGACGGAGGAAGTGCGCCCGGTCGCCATTGGTCTCGACGAAGCGTGGGGTCATGACACCTGTGGTGAGCGTCCCGGTCTTGTCAAAGAGAACCGTGTCGATCTGGCGTGATCGCTCGAATACTTCAGCCTGTTTGTAGAGGATCCCGAGCTCGGCGCCTCGCCCGCTGCCGACCATCACCGCCGTGGGAGTGGCCAGGCCGAGCGCGCACGGACAGGCGATTATCAGCACGGAGACCGCGATGCGAACGGATGTGCCCACATCACCACTCGAGAGGAGCCAGAAACCGAAAACCGCCAACGTGATCAGCAAGACACCTTGGACGAAGCGACTCGAGTACACATCGGCGAGTCGCTGGATCGGCGCCTTTGACCCCTGGGCCTCCTCGACCATTCGAACGATCGATGCGAGAGTCGTCTCTGACCCCACCCGGGTTGCGAGGATCGTCAGCTGACCGGCCTGGTTGACCGTGGCGCCGATCACCTCGTCGCCCTCGACCTTGGTGACGGGCAGAGGCTCTCCGGTGAGCATCGACTCGTTGACGGTGCTCGCACCTGACTCGACGAGACCGTCGGTTGGGATTCGCCCGCCGGGCCTGACCATCAGCCGATCTCCAGGGAGAATCTGGTCGATTGGCACCTTGTGCTCCCCGTCGGCAGTGAGCAGCGTGGCCTCCGTGGCTCCCAGCTCGAGAAGGCGGTGCACCGCCGACGATGCTCGACCTTTCGCCCTGGCCTCGAAGACCTTGCCGAGGGTGATGAGGGTGATGATCATCCCGGCTGTCTCAAAGAAAACGGCACCATGGGCGGCCAGTACCGCCAGCGAGTAGAAGTAGGCGGTGAGCGAGCCCAACGAGATCAGCGTGTCCATGTTGGCGCTGCCACTCCTGGCCTGCTTCCAGGCGCGGGTGTGATACTGAGCTCCGGCCCAGAAAACGACTGGTGTCGCCAGGATCCCCTGGACGACCGAGTTCCACAGCTCGTGGGGCCCGAACAGGTGGAGCACCATGGCCGGAGCCGTGAAGGCGAGCGCCACCCAGAAGCGCAGCCGTTGGGTGCGCTCCTCATCGGAGTACATCTCGACCACGTCTCGGGTCTGGTGGCCCGCATCGTGGATCTCGAGCCCATAGCCGATCTTCTCGACGGCGGCTGTGAGGGCACCGGTGTCCGTACCTGGGCGGACTCGAACGGACGCCGAGGCTCCGGCGAGGTTCACCGCGGCTCCGTCGACTCCCTCCTGGCGGCTCAGGACGCGCTCGATGCGCACTGCACACGTGGCGCAGGTCATCCCGTCGACGTCGAAGAGAACTGTCTCGGTCTTATCCGAAGACGGCGTAGCCCTGCTCCTCGATGGTCTGCTTGATGGTCTCGAGGCTCACCGAGGCATCGTCGAAGGCGACTTCCAGCGTCGCATCGGGGACGGAGACCTCGACGTTGGCTACTCCGCTGAGGGCGCCGACGGCTCCCTCGAGGCTGGTCTTGCAGTGATCACAGTGGACCTCGGGGACTTGGAGTGTGGTCTGTGTCATTCGCTTCCTTCTGTAGTGAGTGAAGTGTATGACCGTGCTCGTTGTTCCCGAAGCCCTCGTTCCGTGTCGACAATGGGAATGCCCCCGGCTGTTGCCGGGGGCATTCCCGATTGGTGGCGGGACCTATTCCTCGCCGTCCACGATCTTTCCGCGGACGCGAGGGAATCGGACCGGGGCGTGCGCATGGCAGTACTCCGCCTTGTTGTACTGCGAGAGCTTGGTCTGACAACCATGCTTGGCGCACACGCGGCCTGTGGCGAATCGTTTCGAAGGACGGGTCATGCCCTTGATAGCCGCTCCTCTTACTGAATCTGTCATTCTGGGCCCCTCCTGATCTCCGGGCCGTCATTAATCAAATCATCGGGTAAGCAGGGGGATTCCTTACCCGAACAGGGTATCAACCTTGACACTGCACTCAAAGTGTGCGTGCCGGGGCGCTAAGCGAGGCTAAACGTTCCTCGATCGCGCTCGTGTTGAGACGTTTCCGACCACTCAGTTGGTTCCCGAGATCCCCAGCTTTCGAAGGAAGGCGTCGTTGTTTGGTTCCCTCCCCAGGAAGTCCACGAGCATCTCGTCGGCATCCAACGAGCCACCTCGACTCAACACCGCTTCGCGATACGCCATTCCCACTTTCGGGTTGGTCACACCCTCTTCCTCGAACCGGCTGAACATGTCGTCGCCGAACACCTCGGCCCACATGTAGCCGTAGTAGCTGGCGTCGTATCCGCCCATGAGATGGCCAAATGAAGCCATCGCGAAGGTGCCCTCGTGGGGCGGGAGAAGGGAGATCTTCGACCCCTCGGCGTTGATCTCGTCGAGATCACGGTCGGGCCCGGCATGGATCTCCTGATCCCACCAGCCATAGGTCATCTGACGGAGCTGCCACATCGCCCTGTTGAGATTTCGCGCCGCCACCAGTTGCTCGACCAGCTGTTCCGGGATCGGATCTCCGGTCTGGTAATGACGGGCGAACCGCTTGAGGACATCCGGTCTCCAGATCCAGTGCTGCATGATCTGGCTGGGCGCCTCCACGAAGTCCCGCTCGGTGTTGGTGCCAGAGAACCGGGCCAGCTCGGTCCTCCCCAGGTTCTGATGGAGCACGTGACCGAACTCATGAAAGAGCGTCTCGACCTCGCTGTGCTGGAGCAATGACGGCGAGTCCTTGGTCGGTTTGGTGAAGTTGGCCACCATCGCACACATCGGATTCTGATATGAGCCGTCCTCCAGCACCCGGCTCGGGATGAGCGGGAACTCGGCGGCGTGACCATACTTCCCCTCACGTGGGAAGAGGTCGAGGTAGAAGCGAGCGATCTCCTCGCCGATGGCGGATTCGCGTATGGCGAACATCTGCACGTCCTCGTGCCAGCGGTCGAAATCCTCGATCTCCTCGAACTGGATCCCGAACATCTCCGAGGTCAGCTCGAACATCCCCGTGAGGACCTGGGGCAAAGGGAAGTAATTGGCCACTTCGAAGTTGTCGACGCCGTAGTCGGTCTTGCGCTGCTGGGTGTCGTAGTAGGACCAATCCCAGACCCGGACCGTTTCGTCTCCGGTGTCCGCGCGGAGAAGCTCGGCCACGACCGCGACCTCGTCCTTTGCCTTGGCGATCAGTGGCTCATGGAGTTGGTCGTACATCTCCTTGACCCGCTCCGGTGTCTTGGCCATGCGCAGCTCGAGACGATGATGCGCCCAGGTCGGCTGGCCGAACGCCTCGGCGATGTCCTGACGCAGTTGGAGTGCCTCTTCGAGGATCTTGCGGTTGTCCTCCACGGCCACCGTGTTGAACTTGAAGCGAAGCTGCTCCCGAAGGTCGCGTCGTGGGGAGTTCTCGGTGAAGGGGATGAGATCGGGATAGGCGATGGTCACCTTGTACTTGCCGGTCTCCTCGTCGACGGCTAGGCCGTCGACGTACGCGTCTGGAAGGCCTTGGAGGTCGTCGCGAGTGGCGAGGATCCAGTCATCCCACTCATCGATATTCTGTTGAAAGCGCACCTCGAGTTCGATGCCGCGCTGTGTCAACTCCTGGACCCTCTCCCTCGTCTCGGGCTCGAGATCGTGACCTGCCCGACGCAGGTCGCGGAGCACGAACTCGAGCAGACGCCGCTGCTCGCCCTGGAGATCGCGCGCCTCATCGGTTGCGGCGTACTCCTGGAGGGCGGCGTTGAGGTCCTCCCTGAAGTAGATGTCAGAGCCCCATTTGGTCAACTTCTCCTCGGCCGCCTTGGCCGCGGTCCTCACCTCTTTGTCGGTGTGAACGTATCCCACGAACGTGTACCTCGTGGTGGCGTGGGCAAGAGTGTCGGCGATGCGATCGAGTGGCCGTAGGGTGTTCTCGAAGCTGCGCCCTTCCTTGGGTGCAACCAGGTCATCGAGCACCGCTTCGGCCTCGCCGATCGCCCGGTCGGTGCCCTCCTCGATTAGGGCAGGAGTCATCGTTTGATAGGACATGAGGCCGGTCAGGGTAGTTCGGCGGTAATTTCA
This sequence comes from Acidimicrobiia bacterium, assembly GCA_036396635.1. GTDB lineage: Bacteria > Actinomycetota > Acidimicrobiia > Spongiisociales > ZC4RG35 > JANQRA01. Next base: position 6,047 of record DASWKM010000060.1, on the reverse strand, counting down.
CGTCTCATGTGGTCGCTGTCTCCAGACGTCTATCACCTCAACCACGGCTCGTTTGGTGCGGTGCCGGTCGAGGTGCAGGAGAAACAGATCGAATGGCGCTCTCGTTGGGAGGCCAATCCCACCCGCTTCGTCTACTCGGAGCTCAATGACGGTCTCGAGGAGTCCAGGACGGCCCTTGCCGGGTTCGTGAATGCGTCCCTCGACGGGCTCGCCTTCGTCCGCAACGCCAGTCTGGGTGTCGCGGCGGTGACCCGATCCATCGAACCTCACCTCGAACCGGGAGACGAGATCGTCACCACCAGACACGATTACAACGCAGTGCGTCAGACGCTGGAGTTCACTGCGGCACGTCGCGAGGCCACGGTCAGAGTGGTAGAGGTGCCGTTCCCCATCGACTCTCAAGGCACCGTCACCCGGCTGGTCCTCGACGCTGTCACAAAACGGACCAAGCTGGTTGTGGTCGATCACATCACATCCCCCACTGGTCTGATCTTTCCGGTGGAGGCGATAGTTTCCGCCCTCGAGCCTGACATACCCGTCCTGGTCGATGGTGCTCATGGCCCCGGCCAGGTGCCCTTGGACGTCGCCTCACTTGGCGCATCCTGGTACACGGGCAACCTCCACAAGTGGGTATGCGCTCCCAAGGGCGCCGCCTTCTTGAGCACGAGAGAGGACCACATCGGGGAGACGGTGCCGACGGTGATCTCCCACGCCTGGAACGCACCGGCGCTCGCCGGCCCCGGTCGTTACCGTGCCCTCTTCGATTGGACCGGCACCGACGACTTCACACCGTGGCTCGTGATCCCCGACGTGCTCACGATTGTGGGGGATTTGGAGGTCGGGGGATGGTCGGCGGTCATGAAGCGGAATCACGAGCTGGCGCTGGCGGCACGGGACATGGTTTGTGCCCTGCTCGACATCCCCCACCCCGCGCCAGATGAGATGATCGGGTCGATGCCCGGAATCCCGCTAGGCAAAGACGGTGGGGAGGACCAAGGGGTGATGATCTCCCCACTCAATCAGCAGCTTCTCGACGCCGGGTTCGAGTCGTTGGTCTCCTTCTGGCCGAGATGGCCCGACCAGGTGCTTCGCCTGTCGGCGCATCTCTACAACACGCTGGACCAATATGCAGCCCTCATCTGGCATCTCAACGGTCTGGTGGGCGGAAGAGCGCCTCGGCCTGATCTCGGGTCAAGGCCTGGCTCGAGTTGACCCCATGCCGGTCGATCGCAGCGAAGATCCCGGTCTCAGGGTCGGGCAGCTCCACGGGTGAATCACTGCCACCCAACAGCGGGACACCCGCCTCCAGCAACGACCGGAACGGGTACACCCGGCTCATCCGATGAGCGCCGAGACGTTTCTCCAACCACGCGTGCTCGGAGGCGATGAACGCAGGTTGGATGCTGGCCGTCACCCCCAGTTCGGCCATTCGGTCGATGGTGGGGCTGGTGAGGACCGAGGCATGCTCCACCCGGAGTCGCCAGGACTCGACCCCGTCGGAGATAAGGTCGGCGTACACGTCGAGGACCATGTCGTTCGCGCGATCACCGATGGCGTGGATCGCCACGACCCCTCCTTCGGCGGCTGAGACCTTCCCCATCAAGCGGGCGTGGTCGGGACGGAGACGAACGGTTCCCCTCGTGTCCGGCCGGTCGGCGAATGGCTCGTACATGGCGGCGGTGTGCCCTCCGAGGCCACCGTCGGCGAAATCTTTCCAGCCGTAAAACCTGATTCGGCCATCTGCGTGGTCGATCCGCTCTTTGGCGGCGATCAGCATTCCCGGGTTGTCCGCTACGACCAGGACGTCCACGTCGATCGGCAGGTCTGGGGCGAGGCGAACCAGCGTCTCGACCTCGTCGGCGATGCCGCACCATATGGCCTCGCCGGCCGAGACGATCCCCGTGATCGAGCCGATCCCCATCTCAGGGAGACGTCCCAGAGCATCGAGGATCTCGGTGTCGGTGGGTGGTGGCGTGATCGGGGTGAGGGATTTCGAGACCGGGATGATCGCCGTCTCACGAAGGATGCCGTTGGGTTGCCCCGTCGGGTCGCGGTCGAAAGAGCCACCCTGTGGATCGGAGGTCGACGGGTCGATGCCGGCCAGTGCCATGGCCGCACTGTTGGCGACTGCGATATGGCCGCAGTACCGGTAGAGGAGCACCGGCCGGTCACTCACCACGCCGTCGATGTCCGCCGCCACCGGCAGACGCAGCTCCTTGACGCCCTCGTCGTTGAGACGCTGACCGATGACGGGCCCATCGGTCTTGGCGGCGTGGTCGGCGACCAACGTCATGACCGTCTCCAGGTCGGGCGCCTCCATCAGTTCCAGCCCGTTGACCAGTGAGGCGTAGCCGAAGGGGTGAAGGTGGTGATCGTGATACATCAGCGAAGGTGCTCCGGCATGTTGTTGGCCACAATCGACCGTAACTCGTCGTGGACCTTGCCATTGCTGGCCACGTGTGCTCGTGCCTCGAGCTGGTACATCTCCCCGGTCTCGTTGGTGTAGGTGCCGCCGGCCTCGGTGACGAGCAGGATCCCGGCGGCGACGTCCCACGGTCTGATCCCGTGCTGGCCACCGTGCTCCCAATACGCGTCGAATCGACCCGCGGCGAGCCAGGCAAGGTCGAGGGCGGCTGCACCGAGGCGACGAGTGCCGCGACTGCGCAGCATCACCTCCTCAACGACTTTCAGATAGGCGGCGGCGTGCTCACGACGGTCGTAGGGGAACCCGGTCACGACCAGGGAGCTATCGAGCGTGGCCGTCTCGGATACATGGATGGGCTCACCGTTGACCGTCGCCCCTTCCCCGGTGACCGCAACATATTCGTCGTTGCGGGCCACGTCGATGATCACGCCGACGAGTGGCTTGCCGTTGTCCCACAGGGCGACCGAGACCGCCACCTGAGGGACGCGATGGACGTAGTTGACCGTGCCGTCGAGGGGGTCGACGATCCACACCCGACCGGACCGCCAGTCACTCCCTCCACCCTCCTCACCAAGCACACCGTCTTCGGGAAAGTGGGTGGTGATCACGGCCCGGATGGCAGTCTCGGCGTCCCGATCGACCTGGGTGACCGGGTCGACGGCGCTCTTCAGCTCGGTGTCCAGCGGCTGGAAGAAGCCGGTCTGCACGATGTCGGCTCCGGTACGGGCCGCTCTGACCGCTACCCAAACGTCGCCTTCCCACATCGGACCGACTCTATTGCCCGTAATTGGGAGTATTCGGGTCACCCCCTGAACCAGATACTCCCAATCACACGAGGGGGGCATACCCTGCTCGACGTGGTTGCGGTCTTACTGGCTCTCATTGGCGCCGTGGCGTCTGTCTTGGCGTTCCCACCATTTGGCCCTGGGCTGCTGATCATCCCCGGGATTGCCATGTTTCTCACGGGTTTGCGTCTGGTGAAGAGCCGTGGTCAAGGGGTGATGGCTGGTGCCGTGTACGGGATTGCCTTCTTCGGCGGTCTGATGTGGTGGCTGGCCGAGTTGGAGCTGATCGCTCTGGTGCTGGTGCCGGTTCAGGCGCTCTTTCTCGCCGTGTATGGATGGTGGCTGACCGGTTTCCGAGATGATGGTCCGGGTCGGTGGCTGGTGCTCGCGGTGGGGAGCTGGGGGGTGATGGAGCTGATCCGCTACCACTTTCCGGTGGGCGGTCTGGAGTGGGGGGCGGCGGGGTATGCGTTGTCGGACAACGATGTGACCCGGATCCCGGCGATGCTGGTGGGCACTAGCGGGCTCACGGTTGGGGTCGTCGTCGTCGCCGCCGGGTTGGCGATGGCTTTCAGTGGCCACTCGCTCAGGTGGCTGACTCTGGTGGTGACGGTGCCTGGTGCCCTGCTGTTGGGCACGATCGTGACGTTGAGAGCCTCCTCCGCGGACGAGAGTGCACCAGTGGCCATCGTGCAGGGCTCCACTCCCTGTCCCTTCGAGCACTGCCCGCCCAACGAACGACTTCGAACCTATGAGCAACATCTCGAGCTGACTCGGACGATAGAGCAGGGCACCGTCGACCTGGTCGTATGGTCTGAGGGCTCTACCGGTTCGACCAACGCCGATCCCGTCCTCAACGATGAGATCCGTGAGGCGATAGGTGCCGAGGCTCGTCGTATCGGGGCTCCATTCTTGGTAGGCGGCGACCGAATCATCGGCGACACCGAGTGGATCAATGCCAACGTCTTCTTCGACAGCAACGGGCAGATCGTTGACGAGTACCGCAAACAGCACCCGGTGCCTTTTGGTGAGTACGTCCCGCTCCGGCCCGCCTTCGATTGGATACCCGCCTTGTCTCGGGTGCCCAGGGACATGATCCGGGGCGACGGGCCCGTGGTGTTCCCTGGGAAGATTGGCTCGGTGATCAGCTTCGAGGGCGGTTTCTCTCGTTACGCCCTGGAGCACCGGCGAGCCGGGGCGGATGTGATCATTGTGGCCACCAACGAGGGCTCGTATGGGGTGTGGGCGCCCACCTCCGATCAATTCATCGGGATGACCCGGATGCGGGCGGTCGAGTTGGGAGTGCCCGTCATCCACGCAGCCGTAACCGGGAAGTCAACGGTGATCGACAATGAGGGAAACCTGACCTCGACCACCGGTCTGGGGACTCGCGAGATCTTCTACGGGGGATATGGAGTCTCCAACTCGACGATCTACACCACAACCGGGGACCTCGTCATGTATCTGGCCGCCATTCTCGGCATCCTCGTGTGGTCGCGGACACCGTCGCTGGTAGGTTCCCGTGCCCGTCCACAGGAGGAGGATTGACCAATGTCGCGGGTCCTCGAGAACCTGCTGCAGGAAGAGCGGTTATTCCCGCCCACCGAAGAGTTCACCGCCCAGGCCAACGCCAAACCGGGCATCTATGAGGAAGCCGCCGCCGATTATCAGGCGTTCTGGCTGAAGCAGGCGCTCGACCGGATCACCTGGTTCAAGGAGCCGACCAACGCACTCGACGACTCCAACCCGCCATTCTTCAAATGGTTCTCCGACGGTGAGCTCAATCTCACGTACAACTGTCTCGACCGTCATCTCGAGAAGCACGGTGATCAGGTGGCATACCACTGGGTCGGTGAGCCCGGTGACACGCGAACCTTGACCTACTCAGAGTTGGCCAAGGAGGTCAACCGGCTGGCCAACGGGTTGAGGAGCCTCGGTCTCGAGAAAGGCGATCGCGTCGCCATATACCTGGGGATGATCCCTGAGCTGCCGATCTCGATGCTTGCCTGTGCCCGCCTCGGTCTGGTCCATTCCGTTGTCTTCGGGGGATTCTCCGCAGAGGCGCTGTCCAGCCGGATCCTCGACGCCGAAGCCCGGATGGTCATCACTCAGGACGGCGCCTGGCGAGGCGGGAACATCGTCCCACTCAAGGAGAACACCGATGCCGCGCTGAGATCCACCCCAGGGATCGAGCACGCCATAGTCGTGAGACGGACCGATCACGGGGTGGACATGACCGAGGGGCGTGACACATGGTGGCACGACCTCGTGGAAGACCAGCCCGATCTCTGTGAGCCAGCCGTTCTCAACGCCGAGGACCCGCTCTACATCCTGTACACGTCGGGCACGACCGGGAAGCCGAAGGGGATCGTCCACACCCAGGGTGGCTACCTAACCGCCACGATGACGACCCACTCCTACGTCTTCGACATCAAGCCGGACACCGACGTCTATTGGTGCGCCGCCGACATCGGCTGGGTGACCGGGCACAGCTACATCGTCTACGCCCCGCTGGCCAACCGGACCACCGGGGTGATGTACGAGGGCGCACCCAACCATCCCGAGTTCGACCGGCTCTGGCAGATCATCGATGATTACGGCGTCACCATCTTCTACACCGCGCCCACCGCGATCAGGGCATTCATGAAATGGGGCGACGAGCACGTCGACGGACACGACCTGTCCACCCTGCGACTGATCGGGACGGTGGGCGAGCCCATCAATCCCGAGGCGTGGATCTGGTATAACGAGCACATCGGCCGAAACAACTGCCCCATCGTCGACACGTGGTGGCAGACCGAGACCGGCTGCATCATGATCACGCCGCTGCCCGGGGT
>DASWKM010000059.1:0-1826 GCA_036396635.1 Acidimicrobiia bacterium | reverse complement strand
AGGTGGCCTGGACGATCGCACCGCTGCTGGCCGCCGGTGAGTCACCGCGGATGGCGCATGGCCAACCAGTGCGTCCGCCCGCCGAATTGCGGTTGGACCGAATCCTCTACGGGGACCGATCGCTGTTCATGCGCTATCTGGCGACGTGAGAGTTCGCCACCAGTGGCCCGTCTCATAAATACTTGTGGCGTGTCTCCGGCCTTCGACGCCCCTGGCTGCGTCGAAGTGCTCGCCGCAGCTCCCCGGCTGCGACTGCGCTCTTCTCCTTGCCAGATGACGCCGTTGGCTCGGAGACACGCGCACACTATTTACGCGACAGACCACTAAAAGAGGCCTTTGAGGTCGATCTCGCAGGAGGGGTGGCGCAGCTTGGCCAGACCGCGGGCCTCGATCTGACGAACACGCTCACGTGTCGCGTTGACGACTTTTCCGACGTCGGAGAGGGTCCACGGCTCGTCGCCATCGAGACCGAAACGGAGCCATAGGACCCGCTGCTCCTCATGGTCGAGGAAGGCCAGGGCCTCGATGAGCCGATCACGCCGCCATGCCGAAGCGGCATGGTCCTCGGGGTCGGCCGCGTCCCGGTCCTCGACGAAGTCCTGCAACGAGGCGTCGCCGTCCTCGCCGACCGGTCTGTCGAGCGAGACGGTCTCGGCAGGCGCTTCCAGGGCAGCCAGCACTCTCTCCTGATCGAGACCGGACGCCTCGGCGATCTCCTCCAGCGTCGGTGTCCGGTGGAATTGGTCATGAAGCAACTGCTTTGTGTCATGAACCGTTCGCACCACGTCGACCATGTGCACCGGCAACCGGATGGTGCGCCCGTTGTTACCCAGCCCCCTCGTAATGGCCTGGCGTATCCACCATGTCGCATATGTCGAGAACTTGAAGCCTTTGCGCCAATCGAACTTCTCGACAGCCCGGATCAACCCCAGGTTCCCCTCCTGGATCAGGTCCAACAGGTCGAGGCCACGGCCGGTGTATCGCTTGGCGATAGAGATCACCAGCCGCAGGTTGGAGCGGATGAAGGTCATCTTGGCCTCCTCGCCTGCGGAGATGGCCCGGATGATCTTTGCCCGCTCCGTCGGGTCGAAGTCACCCGAGTTGAGGAGCGATTGGGCCTTCTTCCCCTGCTCCATGGCGCGGGCGAGATGTACCTCGTCCTCGGCAGTGAGAAGCTCGTGCTCGGAGACTTCGTCGAGGTAGAGACCTACCGTGTCTGCCGGGCTCGAACCTCGCTCAGGTCTGGGTTGTCTGGCCTTCATGGCCTTGCCCAAAGCGGCCTCCTAAAACCCCTGTGGAAAACCTAACTCTGCTGGGTGAATCTGGCAACCCAAACCTACGGTAGGTCGCCTCCGCGGTATTCTCAAGGGACCGTGACCCGCCGAACTCAGTTTCGACTGCTGGTTGCGTTCACCATCGTCTGGATGGGCTGGGTTGGGTGGTCCTTGATCGGACGCTCCCATCCCTATGAGTTGCGCGTGCTCGATGACCTGGGTGCTCCAATCGCATCGGCCGTCGTCGATGTCGACGGTTCCCAAGCAGGCACGTCAGGTGAGGACGGCCGCGTCGATCTGGTCTGGACCCGCTCGCGCAAGGTCCTCGAGGTGAGCGCACCCGGCCATGTGCCCAAGACACTGACGCTCAGCGACCGTCCTGAGGCGCTGTTCGACGTCGTGCTCAAAGCACGGGTGCTGAGGGGTCGTGTCGTGGACGAGAACGGCGAGGGCGTGGAGGGAGCGATCATCCAGACCGAGGCGGCGCTGGGCGCAACCGATGCGGACGGCTACTTCCAGATCCGGGGGGCCGCCGAGGGTGGGGTCGAGGTG
>DASWKM010000058.1:0-5428 GCA_036396635.1 Acidimicrobiia bacterium | reverse complement strand
AGGCCTATGAGGCAAAGGGAGAGTCGGGTGACTTCCCGACTGAGAGGTTGGCAGGAGGAGCCAACGATCCCAGACTGAACGGGTAATGACCGTAAGGGAGGAGCTTCGTAGGCCTTGTCGCTCGTCCCGTACCATCGCCCGGACATGAGGTTCCAGTCACCTACGAGACTGCACGGATCCCCCTGATGAGGCCTGTGATGTCTCGAGACGTTGCCTTATCCGAGGACGGCCGGCATTGGCATGCCGAGACCCCCGAGCAGGTGGCTCAGGAGATCGCGTCGGACCAGAGTGTGGGGTTGAGTGCCCCGGAGGCGGCTCTCAGGATGGAGACATTCGGGCGCAATGTGCTCCAACAGGCGCAAACCTGGCCCCGACTGCGGCGTTTGGGCCGTCAGTTCGCTGATGTACTGATTGCCCTGCTCCTTGTTGCTGCCGCCGTGAGTGGCTTCCTGCTCGGCGCATGGATCGACGCGCTGGCGGTCGCTGCCATCGTCCTCATCAACGCCGTCCTCGGGTATGCGCAGGAGACTCGGGCCGACGCAGCCCTGGAGCACCTGAAGGGCCTGCAATCACCGACCGCAGCCGTCATCAGAGACGGCAACAACCTCGTCGTGGCGGCATCGGATGTCGTGCCCGGCGACCTCATCGTCCTGGAGACCGGGGACCTCGTCGCGGCCGACGCCAGAGTCGTGGACAGCGTCCGACTCGAGATCGCCGAAGCATCTCTCACAGGCGAGTCCTTGCCGATCGAGAAGACGGTGGAGCCGGTCGATCGTCGCTCCGGTGTTGCCGACCGTCGCTCGATGGTGTTCGCCGGGACCACGGTTGTCAGGGGTCGGGGCAAGGCCCTGGTCATCGCGACAGGTTTCCAGACCGAGATGGGCCGAATCGCGGCGTCGATCACCGATTCGCCTCCTCCGACGCCTCTCCAGGTCGAGCTGGCAAGGGTTGGGCGCCGGCTCGCCATCGTGGCGGTCGCGGCGGGTTTGCTCGTCTTCGCAGCTGGTCTCGTCCAGGACTATCCAATCGAGACGATGGCTCTCACCGCCGTCGCCATGGCGGTGGCAGCCATACCGGAAGGTCTTCCCGCTGTGGTGACGGTCACGCTGGCCGGGGGATTGCGTCGCATGGCCGAGCAGCGGGCAATCGTGCGCCGCTTGCCTGCCGTGGAGGCCCTGGGAGCGGTCGATGTCATTTGCACCGACAAGACGGGAACATTGACCAGGGGGATGCTGTCCGCGACCAAGGTGGTCGCCGGTGGTCAGGAGCACGATATCGGCACCACCGACGCGCCTCGCCCTGTCGCACGGCAGCTGCTCATCACCGCAGCGCTGTGCAACGACGCCCGACGAACACCCGACGGCTACATGGGCGATCCCACCGACGTGGCGCTCATCGAGGCCGTCGAGACCAGTGGGTTGAGCCCTGAGGTTCTGCGCCGTGATCGCCCCAGGATCGATGAGTCCGGATTCGACAGTCGCCGTAAGCGGATGTCGACCCTGCACCGTGTCCGAAACGGGTTCGAGCTCCATCTCAAAGGGGCTCCAGAGGTCGTCATCTCACGATCCACCCGCCTGGCCAGGGACGGAGAGATCGTGCCGATGGACGAGAGCCTGCGAACCAGCCTGCTGGCGGAGGCCGAGCGTCTCGCCGATCAGGGTATGCGGGCCCTCGCGTTCGGCTATCGGGAGCTCTCCGACCGTCCCGATGACCCTGCAGACATGGAAAGCGGGTTGACCTATCTCGGAGTCGTCGGTCTGAGCGACGAGATGCGCCCCGAGGTCCCTGATTCGGTGGCCAAGGCCGGGGGTGCCGGTGTCCGCACAGTGATGGTCACCGGTGACCATCTCACCACCGCGCAATCCGTGGCGAAGATGGTGGGGATCGCCGGTGGGACAATGCACGGTTCAGAGCTGGGGACCATCGATCAGGATGAGCTCACGAGGACCGTCCACGAGTATGCCGTCTTCGCCCGGGTCGACCCGGTCGACAAGGTGAAGATCGTCGAGGCGTGGCAGAGATCGGGCTCGACGGTGGCGATGACCGGAGATGGGGTCAATGACGCACCGGCTCTTCGCACGGCCGACGTCGGCGTTGCGATGGGGTCAGGCACCGACGTCTCCCGGGAGGCTGCCGCCCTGGTCCTCACCGACGACAACTACGCCACCATCGTGGCCGCCATCACCGAGGGCCGAAGGATCTTCCACAACCTGCGCAACGTCGTCCACTACCTGCTCTCGGCGAATGCCTCAGAGGTCATATACATGCTCGTCGGCTTCACATTCTTCGGGTTCCTCGGTGAGCCGTTGTTCGCCGTCCAACTTCTATGGATCAACTTGTTGTCCGATGCTCTTCCCGCCCTGGCCCTTGGCATGGATGTGCCAACACGAGACCTGATGGCGGACGAGCCCGGACACGGCCGGGACATCCTGAGCTCGCGCAACGTGGCCACCCTCTTGGCGCAGGGGGCCGTTCTCGCCGGCGCATCAGTCGCCGCGCTGTTGGCCGGTCACTTCTTGCTGGCTCTGGACTACCCGGCGGTGCGCACGATGGTCTTCACCACCCTCGTCCTCGCTCAACTGGTTCACGCCATCAATGTCCGCGCTGACGGCAACGGGACCCTGGCGCCGCCCCGACCGACCCTTTGGCTCGCCATCGGCCTGTCGACGCTCCTCCAGCTCGGCATCATCTACACGGGGGTCGGCAACACCGTCTTCCGGACGGTCCCCCTATCAGCGGTTGCGATCCTCTGGGTACTGGGTGCCTCCGTGTTGTCGATGGCACTAGTGCGCCTTCTCAAGACAGGCACCGCCGGGGTCTTCGTCCACGCCGGCTGAGCGGCGCACTCGGCCCGGTTACCGGTGTGACTTGCAGCGGTCGACCCGACTCACAACAGCACCCTCACCCACTCGATGTCGGCCGTCTGCTCGTCGACGCCTCCCGGCGTCTCGACCGCCACGGGTGCCCCGGCGGCCACGATCGTCGCGGCAAGGTCCTCTTTCGGGATCTGTCCGAACCCCAGGTTCTCATGTCGGTCCCTGCGTGAGTCGAACGGGTCTTTCGAGTCGTTGGCCTGTACGAGGTCGATCCGACCCGTCGCCTCGAGCACACGCTCCACCAGCTCTTCGAAAGGCTCGCCTCCGGCCCAGGCATGGCAGGTGTCGAGGACGAAGCCGACCCCGTACGAGCCGATCTCTTCCCACAGCCGACCGATCCACTCGACACGGCGGGCCACGGCCTTCTCCCCACCGGCGGTGTTCTCGATGAGAACGGTCATATCGGTCTCGAGGATGTCCAGGGCCTTGCGCCAGCGCACGATCCCCTCACTTTGTGGTCCGTCTCCAGTCACATGCCCGCCGTGCACGATCACCGCCTTGGCGTCGATCTCGCTGGCGGCGTCACAGGTGTCCTGGAGGATCTTGCGGCTGGGGATACGGACCCGGTTGTTATCGGCGCACACATTGATCAGGTATGGCGCATGCACATAGATGGGGATGGGTGCCTTCCGCAACTCGTCTGCATCGTCACGCGGATTCGGCTTCTTCCACGATTGTGGGTTGGAGAGAAAGATCTGGACGAGATCCGCATTCCTGGCCTCGGCTTCGGCCAGTGGATGCCCTGATGGTGTGTGCGCACCAACCCGCATCAAGTCTCCTGCCAAAGCTTGGCCGTTGTCTCCCGCTTCTTGCGCTTGGCCGCGTCAACGGCGTACTCGGCGATCTGCTCGGCCACGGCGTGGGGATCACGACCCCAGTCCTGGGCGAGGATGCCGAGCTCCCGCTCCTCGAGCCAGCGGGCCCCCCATGGGTAGTCGGGCATTCGCTCCCGGCCGAACACCGTGATGACGAGCAGCGGGATGAGGTCTCCCTCATCATCGATCATGGCCCCACCCACATCCCTGACGTTGTCCCACGGGATCAGAGTGGCACTTCGCAGGGGTCCCCCCAACCTCAGCGCCAGCCCATCGTCGCGACATTCGACGACCTTGGTGGGCACGAACAACTCCTTCAGACCCCACAACACGAAAAGGGCGCCGAACGAGAACATGACCCATGCATAGATGACATCTCTCGGCTCGTAGATCTGGACATCTTCGGGTCTGAAGATCAAGTCAGTCAGCCACCGGGTGATCCGCCGCTCGGTGAGGACGTCGAGAGAGATGACCAGTAGGGGGATCCCTCCCATCGCCATGAGCCACATCTTCAACGCCGAGCGCCTGACGACAACGGTCACGACCCGACTCCGAGGTCCCCGGGCACAACGACCGCCATGTGGCTGATGTTGAGTGCGCTCAACTGTTCGCCCGCCACGCCTCCCGACCGGTCGACCAGGGCGATGGCCTGCATGATATGAAATCCCTCGCCAAGCAGGTAGCTGGCCGCCTCGACGGCAGCACCTCCGGTGGTCGTGGTGTCCTCGAGCACGGCCACCGGCATCGACGGATCGACCGGACCTACCAGCCGACCGCCCACGCCGTGCCCTTTCTCCGCCTTGCGGATCGAGAACGCCTTGAGCCGTCTGCCCTGCCTTTCTGCCATCAAGACGGTGGCGATTGCGATCGGGTCGGCCCCCATGGTCATTCCGCCGACCGCCTGAACGTCACGATGGAGGACGGAGAGGATCGCCTCTCCCACCAGTCGGGCCCCATGGCCGTCGAAGGTCGTCTGACGGGCATCGAGGTACCAGTCCGAGACCTCGCCGCTGCGCAGGGTGAATGGACCATCGGTACGAAGCGCGTTCTCCCTCAGGTGCTCGATCAGAGGCTGTATGGCCACGACCCCATGGTATTGGTGACGGGGGACGAACCTGCAACGTCTATGTTGAGGTCATGGATTTGTTCCTGGTCCGACACGGGCAACCCGACTGGGCGCCCGATCGCATCGCCCGCAACGACCCGATGCTCACGGATCTGGGCAAAGAGCAGGCTGCGAGGGTGGCCCATCGCCTGTCCAGCCTGGATCGGGTCGATGAGGTCTGGACCTCTTCCATGAGCCGGGCGGTCGAGACCTCGGTCCCAATCGCAGCCGAGCTGAGCAAGGAGCGGGAGATATACGACTGGCTCCAGGAGATCAACAATCCGCCCGAATGGGAGGGAAGCCCGGTCGAGGACATCGACCATTACTTCGAGACCCTGAATCTGCGAACGCTCGACGAGATGTGGGACGGGCTCGGGCCCAACGGCGAGACATTCCGCGCCTTTCACGATCGGGTTGTCACCGGGTTGGTCGACACTCTCGATTCCCACGGCATTCACCCAGCACAACCTGGCGAGCGTCATCTGTGGGCGGTCGACGACCCCGACCAGAGGGTGATCATCGTCGCCCACGCCGGCAGCAACGCCGTGGTGCTGGGTCATCTGCTCGGCCTCGACCCGGTGCCGTGGGAGTGGGAGCGATTTCGTCAGCCCCACACCGGCGTCTCACGTCTC
>DASWKM010000057.1:0-5671 GCA_036396635.1 Acidimicrobiia bacterium | reverse complement strand
TCCACTCCACCCACTGCTCGCCGGTTGGCGCTCCGTCCGGCTGCCCGATCTCGGATCGACGTGGACGGTGGCGGTGGGGGGACGGGCCTTCGCTCTTGCCGGGCTGTTCCACGACGTCGGTGAGACGATGTTGGTGGTGATGCCGGGTGAGAGCGATGCCGAGGAGCTGGTGGACGATCTGCGGCTCTTCATCGATGACGTCGTTCTCGCCCCCGCCTGGGAAACCCTCCCGTTCGAGCATGTCTCCCCCAACATCACCACCATGGCCCATCGAGCCGAGGCGAGGGACCGGCTCGGCTCGGACCAGCCTGTGCTCGTCGTCGCCTCGGTGCGGTCGGCAATCCAGAGACTCGCCAGCTCGAGCGTGAGCCCATTGCGCGTCTCCACCGGAGACGAGGTGGATTTCCAAGGCATCGCTCGATCTCTGGCCGGGATCGGTTACCAGAGAACCGACCGTGTCGAGGCCCGGGGCGAGTTCGCCGTTCGGGGCGGCATCATCGATGTCTTCCCGGCCCAGTCCGAGCACCCGGTCCGTCTCGACTTCTGGGGCGATCAGGTGGAAGAGATCCGAGAGTTCGCCGTGGCAAGTCAGAGGTCACAAGATGCGAAGGCGGACCTCGTCGCCTACCCGGCCCGGGAAGTCAGACCCGATCCCGGCATCGTGGAGCGGGCTCGGGGGCTGTTGCGCGAGGAGCCATGGGCCGGCTCGACCTGGGACCGGATCGTGGCAGGTCAGCTGTTCGCCGGGATCGAGTCGTGGCTTCCGTGGCTGACCGACGAGCGATGTCTCATCGATGAGCTTCCCGAGCGCGCCCATATGGTGGTGGTCGAGCCGGCCCGAGCCTTCGATCGCTCCCGTGACCTCATCAAAGAGGAGGCCGAGCTGGCCGCTGCCCTGGCACCCACCTGGGGCGAGGCCGCCCCCGATGCCGGTGATCACCCTGCGCTGTTCATCGACTTGGAGGGGGCCATCGCGTCACGACGCCATCTGCGGATGCCGTCCGTTCCCACCGGTCCCAACGATGACGTGCTCACCGTGATGACACTCGACGGGCAGGCCGGCGACCCCGATTCGATCGCCAGAGGGCTGGCCGATCTCCTGGGGAGGGGTGTGACCACCGTGGTGGCGATGGACGGCGAGATCGCGGCGGATCGCGTCGCCAGAATTCTGGCCGAGCACGGGCTCGCCCTCGACAGGGTCGACATCCTCTTCAGTCGTCGCTCGGCCATCGTTTCGGTGGGCATCCACAAGGGCTTTGTCGTCCCCGACGTGGGGGTGGCGGTGCTCGGCGAGCAGGAGATCGCCGGGCGACGCCGGGCCCACCGCAAGACCGGGCGCTCGCGCTCACAGGCTCCCCAGCAATATCGGGACCTGACCGAAGGTGACTATGTCGTGCACTATCAGCATGGCATCGGGCGTTTCGAGGGTCTGGTCACACGGACGATGGTTGGCGTGGAGAGGGACTACCTGGTGGTGGCATACGCTGGCTCGGACAGGCTCTACGTGCCCGTCGATCAACTGGCGGCCGTGAAGCGGTACACCGGCGGGGAGACGCCCCGCATCTCACGGATGGGCGGTAGGGATTGGTCCGAGCAGAAGGCGCGAGTCCGCAAGGAGGTGGCCGCGGTTGCGGCCCAGGTGGTCGAGCTCCACAAACAGAGAGCGATGGCCGAAGGTCATGCCTTCGACCCAGACTCGCCATGGCAGAGAGAGCTCGAGGCGGCGTTCACATACGAGGAGACTCACGACCAGATGCGCGCCATCGACGAGGTCAAGACCGACATGGAGGCCGACCGGCCAATGGACCGGCTCGTCTTCGGGGACGTTGGGTTCGGCAAGACGGAAGTGGCGATCCGGGCCGCGTTCAAGGCAGTCCAGGATGGTCGTCAGGTGGCGGTTCTTTGCCCCACCACCCTCCTCGCTCAGCAGCATCATCAGACTTTCTCTGAGCGTTTTGCCCCCTACCCGGTGCGCGTTGAGGTCTTGTCCCGCTTCCTGACGACGGCACAGGCGAAGAGGGTGGTCGAGGGCCTGGCCAGCGGTGAGGTCGACGTGGTGGTGGGCACCCATCGGGTGCTCTCCGACGACGTCAGGTTCAGGCGTCTCGGCCTGCTGGTCATCGACGAGGAGCAGCGATTTGGTGTCGGCGCCAAGGATGCGATCAAGAGGCTCAAGGTCGGGGTGGACGTGCTCACCCTCACGGCCACCCCCATTCCGCGGACCCTGGAGATGGCGTTGACCGGGATCCGCGATGTGTCACACATCCGGACTCCACCCGAGGATCGGCACCCGATCCTCACCTATGTCGGGCCGCAAGACGACCAGGCCGTCTCGGCTGCCCTCCGTCGTGAGCTGCTTCGCGAGGGCCAGGTCTTCTACGTCCACAACCGTGTCCAGTCGATAGAGAGGGCGGTGGCACGGCTCCGCTCACTGGTCCCTGACGCCAGATATGTCGTCGCGCACGGTCAGATGTCCGAGGGTCGGCTCGAACAGGTGATGATCGACTTCTGGAACCACGAATACGACGTGCTGGTGGCCACAACGATCATCGAGTCGGGCCTCGACCTCCCCAAGGTCAACACACTGATCGTCGAGCGAGCCGACCTCCTGGGACTCGCCCAGCTCTACCAGCTGCGGGGCAGGGTGGGCAGGTCGAACCAGAGGGCCTACGCATATCTCTTCCACCCGACCGACCAGACGCTGTCCGACGATGTGCATCGGCGCCTGGAGGCGATCGGGGAGGCGACCGAGCTCGGCTCCGGGTTCCAACTCGCCCTGCGCGACCTCGAGATAAGAGGGGCAGGGTCGATCCTGGGGGAGGTTCAGTCAGGACACATCGCCGCCGTCGGCTTTGACCTCTACACCGAGCTGGTCGCCGAAGCGGTCTCGGATCTGGAGGGCAGGCCCGGTTTGGATTCCGGCCCGCCGGAGGTTCGCATCGATCTGCCTGTCGATGCCCATCTGCCCGATTCCTACATCGATGACCAGGAGCTTCGCCTCGAGGCCTATCGCCGTCTGGCCGGCACGGTCACCTCGGCGGAGGTGGACGACGTGATGGCGGAGTGGTCCGATCGGTTCGGGCCCCTGCCGATCGAGGCGGAGTCACTCATCGCCCTCGCCCGGCTGCGGGTCTCGGCAATACGAGTGGGCCTCAAAGAGATCGTCAAGTTGCGCCATGAGATAAGGATGGGGCCGGTCGACTTGAAGCCCTCACAGGAGGTGCGACTCCAGCGGCTCAGGCGTGGAGCGGTGCTCCGTGCCTCCGAGGGCTTGATCTTCATCCCCGCCCCCGAGCCGCTCGTCGACGGGCTGGTCGAGTTCATCGACCGCATGTGGGGCGAATCTTCGTCTAACTGAGACGACCCTCCTACCATTTCGATCTCACTCTCTCACCGTTCAAAGGATCCCCGTGAAGAAGCTCATATCTATCGCCGCGCTGGGCGGGATGTTGCTCGCTGCCTGTGGCGGCGGGTCGAGCGCGGTGACCGCAACGGTCGATGGCGCCGACATAACGGTTGGTGAGGTCGAAGCTCTCATCAACACCGAGGACACGGTGATCGACAAGGCGACTTTTGCCCAGTACCTCGGGTTCGCGATCCAGTTCCGCATACTCGACACCGCCGCCGAGGCCGATTTCGGGGTGTCCTTCACCGACGAGGAGATCAAGACCCAGGCCGATCAGATGGTCACAGACATCGTGGCCGAGGGTCAGACCCGGGAGGAGTTCCTGTCTGAGCGCGGGATCAGTGAGGACTTCCTTTCTGAGGTGGCCAACCAGTCCCTCATCGATGTGGGCATACGCGAGCTGTTCCTTGAGGACATCGCCGAGGCCACCGATGAGGAGGTCGACGATGCCCGCAACGCGGCCCGGGCCCCCCTGACCACCGCCTGTGTGTCACACATCCTGGTCACGACCGAAGAGGAGGCCCAAGCCGTCCTGGACCGTCTCGGTGCCGGGGATGACTTCGGAGCCCTGGCCGTCGAGCTTTCTCAGGACTCCGGCAGCGCGGTCAACAACGGTGATCTGGGATGTGGCACTCTCGAGACGTATGTCCCTCCATTCCGCGATGCGGCACTCATCGCCCCGATTGGTGAGGTACACAGCGAGATCGTCACGTCACAGTTCGGTTTCCACATCGTCATGGTCACCGACCGCGAGGACGCCGCCGATGAGGACATCCCCGGCGACGAGGAGCTGGCCGAGGCCGTTCGCAACAACGCAGCCGCTCAGGAGTTCCAATCGTGGTTCTTCGCCGCCATCGAGACCGCCGAGGTCACCGTCGGCGAGGAATACGGTGTCTGGGAGGCAAGCCCGCCCCAGGTGATTCCCCCGACTGCGGAATGATCACGATCATCGGTCTCGGTCCCGGCACTCTGGATCGGGTCCCGGGACCGGTGAGGTCGATACTCCTCGATGAGGAGCGAGTCGTGATCGCCCGCACGGTCGAGCATCCCGCAGCCCGCGAGCTCGCCGACCGCAGGAACGTCGTCTTCTGTGACGACCTATACGAGGCCGCCGATCGATTCGACGACGTGTACACGGCCATCGCCGACCGTGTCCTCGAGGTCGCCGCGACCGGCTCGGTGGTCTACGCGGTTCCCGGCAGCCCCCTCATTGGGGAGTTCGCCGTCCGCAAGATCATGAGCCGGAGTGAGGACGTCGAGGTCGTGGTTGGCGAGTCGTTCGTCGACGCCGTCCTGACCGAGGTCGGCTATGACCCTCTCAACCGTGGCCTCCAGATCCTCAACGGGCACGAGTTGGCCGACCCGTTGGTCTTGGACAAGCCGACGATCATCGCCCATCTCGACCGGCCCGAGATCCTCGCCGACGCCCTCGTCAGGATCGGTCGGGTGATGCCCGAAGATGCGCGGGCGACCATCCTCTCCGGGCTCGGTGGGCCGGACGCCGCGGTGGTGACCGACTTCATCGACGACCTCGACTCCGGTCTGGCCGGGCCGAGGACCTCACTCTTCATCGACAGCCCGCCGGGGGGGTTGACGGGCGCGGTCAGGGTGATGCGACGTCTTCGGGCCGAATGCCCGTGGGATCGCGCCCAGACCCACCACTCCCTGGTCAAGAATCTCATCGAGGAGTCATATGAGCTCATCGAGGCGATCTCGAGGCTCCCGGAGGACGGCACAGACTGGGTGGCATACGCCGGTGTCGAGGACGAGCTCGGTGACGTGCTGTTACAGGTCCTGTTCCATGCCGTCATCGCCCGTGAGCGCGGGGCATTCGATATCGACGATGTGGCCCGGGTGATGACCGAGAAGCTGGTGCGGCGTCACCCCCATGTGTTCGGTGACGTAGAGGTTGGGAGCGCCGAGGAGGTCAAGAGGAACTGGGATCGCATCAAGACGGAGGAATCGGGTGAGCCGGCCGACTCCGTCCTCGACGGCGTGCCGGTCTCCATCCCGGGTCTGCAGAGGGCCTCCAAGATCCAAAATCGTGCCGCCAAGGTCGGCTTCGACTGGGATTCGGCCGACCAGGTCATGCCCAAGATCACAGAGGAGCTGGGTGAGCTCGAAGAGGCGATGGGCGGGAACGGCGAGGTCGTGGACGAGCTCGGGGACCTGGTCTTCTCGGTGGTCAACCTGTCGAGGCACCTCGGTGTCGACCCAGAGATCGCCCTCCGCCGGGCCACCGACCGTTTCGAGACCCGTTTTCGC
>DASWKM010000056.1:0-14374 GCA_036396635.1 Acidimicrobiia bacterium | reverse complement strand
CGTGGAGACTCTTAAGAAGGGCCGTGGGCTGAGCGCGATGCGATCGACGATGTCGGGCGCCGACAAGCCGTTGCTCGTTGCCACCGCGGTCTTTGCGAGCCACGAGCGGGGAAGGCACCGATCCGAGCTCGTGCTTCCCGCTCCACCCGACATCCCCGACCCGAGGGAATGTGTGCTCGCCGAGCCGTCGAACTCCGCTCCGTTCCCGCCGCCGTTCACGGGGAAGGTCGAAGTCAGGATCCACCCTGAGGACGCCGCGGCCCTGCTTGGAGAGAAGACCGGCAAGCCCAACATGCGTGGCTGGTTCCGGCTTCGCCACCACGAGCCACTCGACGCCTTCGCCGTGATCCTGGCGTCCGACGCCTTCCCGCCGGCAATCTTCAACACCGAGCTGCCGCTGGGGTGGACTCCGACCATCGACCTCACGGTGCAGATCCGTCAGCCCCGGCCCGTGGGGTGGCTTCGCTGTCGCTTCCGCACTCGATTCATCACCGATGGGATGCTCGAGGAAGACGGGGAGATCTGGGACGAGAACGGTCGGCCCGTCGCGCTGTCAAGACAGCTCGCCCTGGTCCCCCACTAGGTCGTCGATCTCTGCCAGCAACGCCATCTTCGAGCTCTCATCGAGGAACGAGGACTTGATCGAATTGGCCGCCAGCTCGGCGATGGCTGACCTGTCGAGACCGTTGTCGTCGGCAAGCGCCGAGTAGTTGGCCCCCACGTAGCCACCGAAGTAGGCAGGGTCGTCGGAGTTCACGCTGACCATCAGGCCCATCCCCAGCATGGACGGCAGCGGGTGATCAGCCACACGATCGACCACCTTGAGCGCCACGTTGGACAACGGGCACACGGTCAAAGGGATCTGCTCGACCCGAAGTCGCTCGGTGAGCAGCTCATCCTCCAGGCTCCGAACTCCGTGGTCGATCCGCTCGGCTCCGAGTATGTCGAGCGCCTTGGATACGTATGACGGTGGGCCCTCCTCACCGGCATGGGCTACTGCCCGGAGACCCAACTCACGAGCCAGGTCGTATGCGTTGGTGTACAGCTCGGGCGGATGGCCCACCTCGGTCGAGTCGAGACCGACCGCGATGACCCCATCCAGGTGTGGCTCGGCCGAGCGCATCGTTGCCAGGGCCGCGTCGCCACCGAGATGGCGGACAAAGCACAGGATCAGGTCTGAGCTGATGCCATGACGGCTACGCGCCTCGGCCATGCCGGACCGGAAGCCCTCCATGAACGACTCGAAGGCGACGCCGCGCTCGGTGTGGGTCTGGGGATCGAAGAAGATCTCGGCGTGGCGGACACCGTCGGCGGCGGCTCGCTCGAAATAGGCGATGGTCAGCTCGTAGAAGTCCTGTGGTGTCTGGAGAACCGCCGCACCCTGGTAATAGATATCGAGAAAGGACTGCAGGTCGGTGAAGTCGTAGGCGGCCACCACAGAATCGACATCGGGGTAGGGCAGGTCGTATCCGTTCCTCGCGGCGATGTCGAACATCATTCCCGGCTCCAGCGTCCCTTCGATGTGGAGGTGGAGCTCCGCCTTGGGCAGCAGTCGGATGAGCTCGTCCATCTACAACGCGATGTCCTGGGGACGAACCGGCGCACGGCTGATGTCCTTGCCCGACGCATCCCGTATTGCCGCCATGACCGCCGACGTCGAGGAGATCGTTGGTGGCTCACCGACACCCTTGGCCCCAAACGGCCCCCATGAGCCCTCCTGCTCGATGAGCAGGGCTTCGACATCGGGAGCATCGAGGATCGTGGGCAACAGATAGTCGGTGAAGTTCGGATTCCGGATCATCCCCTGCTCCATGATCAGCTCCTCCATCACGGCCAGCCCGACGCCTTGCAGGATGCCACCCTCGATCTGGCCCCGGACCGACTCCGGGTTGAGCGCCTTACCCACGTCTTGAGCGGTGTCGACCCTGATGACGGAGACCAGGCCGAGCTCGGTGTCCACGTCGACTACCGCCCTATGACCGGCCACGGCGAAGTCGGCGTGGACCACGCCCTGCCCGTCCTGGTCGGGCTCCACCGTGGGTGGGTGACGGAAGGTGACCGTCTCCTCCCATCGTTGAGCGATGAGCAGGTCCATGGGCACCACCACCTCACCCCCACGAACGACCCCGTCGTCGGTGAGATCCTCACCGTCGTGTGCGGCGAGGATGCGCTCTCTGAGTCTGCCCGCCGCCTCCAGGGTCGCCCCACCCGAGACCTGGGTCTGACGAGAGGCCGAGGTCGACCCGGCCGACTCGATCTGCCCGGTGTCGACGTGGCGCACCAACGCTCTGCTCAGCCCCAGCGCCGACCGGGCGATCTGGGCGAGAACCGTCACCAGTCCCTGACCCACCTCCACGGCGGCCGTCTCTACGACCACCCCTTCGTCGGTGAGCCGGACACGCGCCTGGGCCGAGTCATCGAATCCCTCGGAGAAACCGAGGTTCTTGATGCCGATGGCATAACCCACTCCACGTCGCACATGCTCCGGATCGGTGGTGAGCCCGCTGCCGCCCGGGAGGGTGGCCATGTATGAGGGGTCCGGCAGTGGCATGGCGGCCAGGGAGTCAATCACATCGACCACTGGGAGCGGGGTTGTGATCATTTGACCCGTGGTGGGCATGGGGTCGCCGGTGGAGAGAGCGTTGCGCCGTCTCATCTCGAGAGGGTCGAGGTCGAGCGCCCTGGCGAGCTTGTCCATCTGCGCCTCATATCCGACACAGACCTGGACAGCGCCAAATCCCCGCATCGCCCCACAAGGCGGGTTGTTGGTGCGGGTTCCGACACCGTCCACCGCGACCGAGTCGCAACGGTATGGCCCCACGGCGAAATAGCAGGCATTGGCCAACACCGCCGCCGTCGTCGAGGCGTAGGCGCCACCGTCGATGATGACCCTGGCCACCACCCTGACCAGCCGGCCGTCGTCGTCGGCCTCATGCCGATACCACATCCGGGCCGGATGGCGATGGACGTGACCGGTGAACGATTCGGACCGGCGGTAGACCATCTTCACCGGTTGCCCGGTGTGAAGGGCGAGGAGGCACAGATGGATGTGAAGGTTGATGTCCTCCCGCGCCCCGAATGCACCACCGATGCCGGTGGGGTGGGCGCGGACCTGCTCCGGGCGTAGCCCGAGGCTGGCGACCACCTGCTCGTGGTCCACATGGACGAATTGGCTGGTCGCATACAGGTCGACCCCACCATGGCCGTCGGGCACTGCCAGACCGGCCTCGGTGCCCAGCGGTGCCTGGTCCTGCATCCCCACCTCGTAGTAGCCCTCGACGACAACAGATCCGGTGATTCCCTGATCGCCGCGCCGGATGCGCATCCTCCTGAAGACCTCATCAGCCCGGTCCGCCTCTTCGGGGTCGACCTGCGGCTCCAGCGTCTCGTACTCGACCAAGACCGACGCGGCGGCTCGACGTGCCGTGTCCTCGTCCTCGGCGGCCACCACCGCGACCGGTTCGCCCCAATAGCGGACGATTTCGCCTGCGAGAACGGGCTGATCGGGGTGCTCGAGCCCGAACAAGGCGCGTCCCGGGACGTCCCCGGCCGTGAGGACCGCGTGGACACCGCCAATGGCCAGCGCCGGCGCGATGTCGATGGAGACGATCCGGGCATGAGCATGCGGGCTCCGCGTCGTCGCCCCCCACAACATCCCCTCCGTGGTGAGGTCCTGGGCGTATTCGAACTCGCCTCTGAGCTTGGCCACCCCGTCAGGCCGAAGTGGGGAGTCGCCGATCCCGCCCTCGAGGTGAGTCGGGCGACTGGTCGTCCTGCTGGTCATAGGCCCGCACCGGCGAGACCTTCGAACGCCCTGATGATTGCCCCATACCCGGTGCAGCGGCAGATATTCCCCGAGAGGGCTTCTCTGATCTCGTCGGTGGTGGGATCGGGGTTACGCCGAAAGAGGTCGGTGGCCGAGACCACGATCCCGGGTGTGCAGAAACCACACTGGACCGCACCCGCCTCGTGCATCGCCTTCTGGACGCCGCTCAGCACGTCTGGCGAGCCCATGCCCTCGACCGTCGCCACCTTGGAGCCGTCGACATCAGCCGCCATCACCAGACAGGAGCAGACCACGTCCCCGTCGAGGAGAACCGAGCAAGACCCGCATTCGCCCTGCTCGCATGCGCTCTTCGAGCCACGCAGACCGATCTGGTCCCTGAGGACGTCGAGCAGGCTCGCCGGGGTGACAACTCTGACGTTGGCTTCTTGGCCGTTGAGTGTGAACGTGACGATCATCGCAGGCACCTCTCCAGCAAGCGACGGGCAAGGACACCGGCGGCGTGACGCCGGTACTGCTCGGTCGAGCGGTGATCGGTGATCGGGCTGACCTCCTCACTGACGATCCGCTGGAACTCGGCGAGGTCGGCCTCGGTCGGATTGGCTATTGATGACATCATCTCCTCAGCACGGCGCGCGCGCATCGGGGTGGGGGCAACGGAACCGAGGGCGACCGTGACCCGGTCCTCGGACCTGGTCACGACGGCGCAAACCGTGGCGATGACCATGGCGTTGCGGACGCCGACCTTGCCGAACTCGTGTCGCTCCGGCAATTGCTCGGGGAGCAGGACCGCGCCGATCAACTCGTCCGGCGCCATGGAGGTTCGCTTGACCCCCGTGAAGAACTCGGTCCATGGGACGAGGCGGGCACCCGCCGTCGAGATGAGCTCTATCGACGCGTCGACGGCGGCGATGAACGGGTGCCCGTCGCCGGCGGGGCTGGCCGTGGCCAGATTGCCGCCGATCGTGCCCGCGTTCCTGATCTGAGGCGATCCGACCGTTCTCGCAGCCTGGGCCAGCGCCCTCGGGCCGTCAGCGGCGATTCGACGCCAGGTGACACCGGACCCGATCCGATGCCCCTCCCACGTCTTGAGCTCGGAGACGCGACGCAGCCCAACCACGTTCTCAGGACGGGCGTTTCCGAAGTTGACCTCGACCATCAAGTCCGTCCCGCCGGCCAGGGGTGTTGCCCCGTCCGCCACGGCGGCGACGGCCTCGCTCAGAGTCGTCGGGTGATGGACCTCCACGGTTGCAAATTACTCGGCCAGATCCCAGGCGAGGAGGTTGTGCCGCTCGACCAGTGCTCGAGTGTCCACCCCAACCACATGTCCCCCCCTGACTAGGGGCTTCCCGCCGACCCAGGAGTGGTCAACCCCGAGTGGTGCGCACAACACGATGGCGGCGACGGGGTCACGAAGCGCACCGGCGAATTCGATCCGATCCAGGTCGATGGCGATGAAATCGGCTGCGTACCCGGCGGCGAGCACACCGATGTCATCTCGGCCGAGCACTGCCGCCCCGCCCCTGGTGGCGAGGTCGAGCGCCTGACGTGCGGTGATCTGGGGACCTTCTCCGATTCCCAGGGCGACGCCCAGCCGATTGAGAAGCATGGCCTGCCGTGTCTCGGCAAGCATGTTGGAGGAGTCGTTGGAGGCAGAACCGTCGACTCCAAGGCCGACAGGAACGCCGGCGCGAAGATATCGGGCGAGTGGCGCCATCCCGGAAGCGAGTCGCATGTTGGACGTGGGGCAATGTGCCACACCCGTCCCTGCCCTTCCCATCCGCTCGACCTCATCGTCATCGACGTGGACGGCGTGGGCATACCAGACATCGGGACCGGTCCACTGCAGCGTCTCCATGTATTCAACCGGGCGGCGCCCGAAGTGATCGAGGCAGAACTCCTGTTCGTCACGGGTCTCGGCGAGATGGGTGTGAAGACGTGCCCCGTTCTCCCGTGCCAGAGCCGCGCTCTGGCTCATGAGCTGCCCGGTGACTGTGAACGGCGAGCATGGCGCCACCACCACCCTGCGCATGGCACCCCGGTTCGGGTCGTCGAACTCCTCGATCGCCCGCTGGGTGTCGGCGAGAATTGCGTCCTCGCCCTCGACCACCGAATCGGGCGGGAGCCCGCCATCAGACTCACCGAGACTCATCGAGCCACGTGAGGCATGGAACCTGATGTTGAGACCCTCGGCACCGGCGAACTGGTCGTCGACACTCGAGCCGTTGGGCCATAGATACTGATGATCGAAGACCGTCGTGGCGCCCGAGAGTGCCATCTCGACGAGGCCCAGGCGGGTGGCCGTCTGCACGTGATCCGGAGTCAGTCGAGCCCAGACCGGATACAGGGTGAGCAGCCAATCGAAGAGCCCGCTGTCCTGGGCGCCGGGGAAGGCACGGGTGAGTGTCTGATAGAGATGATGATGGGTGTTCACCAACCCGGGTAGGACTACGTGGCCGGTGAGATCGATGACCTCGTCTGCCTCACCGGGGATGTCGTCACTGTGCCCGACGTTCTCGATCCAGCCATCCCGCACGAAGAGGCCTCCGTGCTCGATCTCGGCGCCATCCATAGTGGCCAGGATGCTGGCGTTGCGTACCAGGAGCGTCGACATCGGCATCAAGCTAACCAGCCCCCATAGAGTCCGGGCCATGACTCTGAGCGCTGATTCGATGGCCGGTTGGTCGGCTCGTCTCGAGACTGCGTCGTCTCGGATAACCGGGGACTACCCGGGAGAGCGCCCGGAGCGCCAGCCCGTTCACACGGTCTACGGTGGCGCTCAGCTGTTCTCGTCAGGAACGGTCGACCGCCTCGGTGAGCTGGCCATCGGGTTTGCTGAGAAGTGGGCGTCTGCTCCTGAGGCCTTGGTCGAGGCCCTCGGTCTGAGCGACGAGCTCGCTGCCCGGGTGCATCCGGCGGTGATCGAGAAGCTGTCTCGTGAGCCGGTCGAGGACTTCCGAATCGACTTCGAGGACGGATACGGGCATCGGCCGGATGAAGACGAAGACGGCCATGCCCGCAGCACGGCGGTCGAACTGGCGACTGCCATGCAGGCAGCGCTGTTGTCGCCTTTCATCGGGATTCGTGTCAAGTCACTCTCCGCAGAGCTGCACCGTAGGGCCCTGCGCACACTCGATCTCTTCGTCACCACGGCGGTGGAGACGGCGGGCCGTCTACCGGCGGGATTCTGTGTGACCCTGCCCAAGATCCAGGACGTCGATCAGGTCAGGGTGATGTCCGAGGCGCTCAGCGAGCTGGAGTCGTCGCTGGGGATCGATCGGATCCCCCTCGAGCTCATGGTGGAGACACCACAGACGGTGATCGATGTCGATGGGTCCGCCGGGGTCAGGAAGTGGGTCGAGGCCGGTGAAGGGCGGGTGCGCGGAGCCCATTTCGGGACATATGACTACACCGCTTCGATGAGCATCACGGCCGCATATCAGACCATGGACCACGATGCATGCGACTTCGCCCGTCATGCCCTGCAGGTGAGTCTCGCCGGCACCGGTGTCTGGATCTCAGACGGCGCCACCAACGTCATGCCGGTTGGTGACGATCGTCGGACGGTGACCGGCGCCATGCGTCTCCACTACGACCACATAAGGCACTCGCTCTCCCACGGGTACTACCAGGGCTGGGATCTCCACCCGGCACAGCTGGTCACCCGGTACGCCGCCCTATACGCCTTCTTCATGGAGGGCTTGGAGGCCGCCGGAGAGCGTCTCTCCAACTTCATCGACTCGGCGGCCAAGGCCACGTTGGTCGGTGACATCTTCGACGACGCTGCGACCGGACAGGGCCTGTTGAACTACTTCCTGCGCGCCGTCAACTGTGGCGCGATCACCGCGGAGGAGGCGGTCAACCGGACCGGACTCTCGATGGATGAGTTGAGAACACGCTCCTTCGCCCGGATTTTGGAGGGGAGACGGCGGTCCTGACCGTCCCACATGCAATGAACAACACATAGCGCCGTTCGTTGCACGTTGGTGGTGATCAGTCGCGTGTGACCGTGAGGTAGATGTCGCCGTGGGGCTCGGTGACAGGGTGGAACACGGTGCCCTCCCACTCGAGCCCGAACCGCGTCAGGTCGAAGGGAAGGTGGTGCTGGTTGGGGAGCCGCAGACTCATCTCGGAGATCTCGGGGACGGCGGAGAGCACGGCCTCGCCCATCAGGTAGCCCTGGTGCTGGACCGAGGCGGACCAGTCAGCAAAGAAGCGCTCGACAAGCACCCGTCGCACCTGCTGCCAGGTCGAGGTCGTATCGACCGGCATCCTCGAGTAGAGCCACTCGGCGGTAACCGACGTCGCCAACAATCGATCGGAGGCCTCGGAGAGGATCGTGTACTCATCCCTGGGGAACCCCTCGAATGCCGACCCGCCGGTCTTCAACACCACCAGTCCTTCGACTCCGGCTGAGGTCGACGACTCGGCACCCCGAGTCACCCGGGCCACCCGCCGCTCCGAGCCGCCGCCGATGAACCCATTGGCCGTCTCCCGCCGCCACACACGTTCGGACAGGGTCACGGCGGCCTTGTATATGTCCGATCGGGCCAGGAAGCGATCACACAAGACCTCGCCAAAGGCCTCGAGGTCCTTGCTGAGATGGCCCTGCGCCAGCCCGTAGACCGTGTTGCGCATCGTGTCGGTCGGCAACACCGAGTGGTTGTCGCCCACGGTATGCGCCCTCTCGACGTCGCCCTCCAGCAGGACCTGCACGGTCACATCGGAGAAGTCATCGCCGGCATCGCCGTGGAACACCTTGGAGACCCTGACTTCCGACTTGCCCCAACGATTGGCCCCGAGTGTCATCTCAACTACCGCGATAGGTGCTGTAGCCGTGCGGACTCAGCAGGAGCGGGATGTGATAGTGGTCACGGCTCTCGTCGACCTCGAACACGACGTGGACGAATGGGTAGAAGGTGTTGCCGTACGCTCCGGTCTCGAATCCGAGCCGATGACGTCCGGCGGCCAACTCACCGAAACCCGACACCCTCCCACCCTCATCGGTCACGCCATCACCGACGATCACCCAGCCGTCCTCACCTCGGCGCGACAGATGGACAGGCACGCCGACGGCAGGCTCACCGGTGGCCAAGTCGAGGACATGGGTGCTCACAGTGCTCATGGTCCCTGACACAACATGCGTCGCAGTCTGGTCGCCGTGATCGAGCGTTGCTCGGCGGAGGCGTTGGCCACCTCGTCGGATCGCTCGTTACCCAACCTCTCCCGAGCGATCGCCAGCATCTGCTCGGCTGTCCTGCCGGTCGCGTAGACGAGGTAGGTGAACCCGAACCGGTCCTCATACTCCCGATTGACGAGCTCCAACTCGGCGAGCACCCCATCACTGGCGTCCGCCGCCGTCGCCTGCTCACGATTGGCCACCGAGTCGCCGCGTTCACCGATGCGAGGATGACCGGCAAAGGCCTCCAACCAATCCTCCTCACCCAGGGTTTCGAAGACGCTCTCGGCGGCATCGAGCACCGACACCACCGTCGCGAACGGGCGTCTGGCGAGCATCGAGCCCGCCCAGGTCTTGGACCGGCATGCCGTGGCGAAAAAGTCAGAAGCCGGCTGCTCGTACAGGGAGTTGAGATATGCCAGCCTCTTGTCGCCGGCTGAGTCGGGGTCGGCTCGACCCATCACCCTCAGCCGGGCGACACCACCATCCGGATGGATCGACAGGCGCAGGAAACCGGCGTGCTCGGGCCTCTCGAATTCGATTTGGTTCACCTGGTCTGCCCCCACCGGTGTTCGCTCCACGACCGACCGCCAGGCCTCGCCGTCGTCGGACAGCTCGCAGGAGACCCAACCCGGTGCGTTGCCCTTGAAATGGGTCGTGTCGACGATCACGTGCTCGACCGACCCGGCCAATCCGAGACGCACGGTCGCCCAATCGAAGCCGTCGTCACGGCGTCGCCTCGTCTCCCAACCGTCCCACATCCCGGCCGACGCCCCCGGTCTGAGCAGATTGGCCGGATGCGAGAAGTACATGTCCGAGGCGGCAATCATCTGTCCCCCCACGGCAACGCCGGCGAGGTCGACCTCACTATCCGGGCAGACCAGATGCACCGCCGGAAGTGGCTCCCCCTCGAGGCGAAGCCTGGCTACACCGCCGTCGGGATAGATGTTGAGCCGGATCATTCCGACGCGGTGGGGATCGTCGACCTCGAACTCGGCGACCGAGTCGCCATCGAGGTCGGTGGGCGGGACCACCTCGACCCACTCGGCCCTTTCCAGGTCGTCAACGCCGGATGCGTCGAGGGAGAACTGCTCCGGGTAGTTGCCGGTGAAATGAGACGTGTCGACGGTCACCTTCTCGATACGGCCGGGGACCCCGAGCCGGATGACACACCAGTCGTGGCCGGACTCGCGTCGGCGGCGTGTCTCCCAGCCATCCATCCACTTCCCGCGGTCGGTGTACTCGTCATTGGCGATCGGCGGGGAGGACTTGATCAGATTGTCGGCGGCGGCAAAGAACTCGTCGTTGAACGCGACCACCCGGCCGCCGACACGCTCTGAGACGAGGTCGATCATGATCGGGTCAGCATCCTCGCAGGCGATCCGAGCATCGTGTCGATCACACGTCCCCGCAGTCGCATCCGCTCATAGGGTGTGACCGGGTGACGGTGATGCAGCTGCGACCCACGGACCACGGTCTCCCCATCGGGGTCGAAGACCACCAAGTCGGCGTCGTTGCCCACCTCGATCGATCCCTTCCGATCATCGAGCCCGGCCAGGCGGGCCGGTTCCAGGGCGAGCCAGCCGGCGAGATGGAAGAGGCCGTACCCGCGCTCGACCGCGCCGGTCCAGGTCGCGACGAGGCGAAGCTGCACCGAGGTGATGCCACCCCACGCGGTGGAGAAATCGCCCAGCTTGAGCTCCGGTGGCGATGGTGAATGATCGGACACGATCATGCTCAACACCCCGGACCCGAGCCCTTCCCACAACGCCTCCCGGTGCTCTGCGCCTCGAATGGGTGGAGCGCACTTGAATTCGGTGGAGCCTTCGGGAATCTCCCGCTCGTCGAACGTCAAATAGTGAGGACAGGTCTCCCCGGTCAAGGTGTCCGGACCTTCGGCAATCGCCGCCACGCCCTCGGCCGACGACACGTGGAGGACGTGAACCCGACCCGACAACGAGTAGAGCCGACGGATCGCCGATGCCTCAGCCGCCGGGGGTCTCGACTCCAGATAGCTGGGGTAGCTGCCGTCGACCGGCTCGCTCAGCTCGTCGTCGGCCTCGGCGTGAACCAGTAGCGGAGTCCGAAGCCTCAGTTGGTCGAGCGACGCCATCGGGGGGAACTCGGGGACACCCGAGTCGGTCATGAAGACCTTGAAGCCGCACACTCCCGCCTCCTCGAGAGCGGGGGCGTTGGCTTCCGATCCCGGAATGACACCACCCCAGAAGGCAACGTCGGTCGAGATCTGACCGGCCGCCGCGCGTCGTTTTGCCTCCAATGCCGGTAGGTCGACGGTCGGAGGGATCGAGTTCAACGGCATGTCCACGATGGTCGTTGTCCCGCCGGCCAGGGCTGCCCGAGTGGCGGTGGCGAAGCCCTCCCAATCGGTGCGCCCCGGCTCGTTCACGTGGACGTGCGAGTCGACCAACCCGGGAAGGATCACATAATCGCGAAAATCGAAATCGGCGGGTCCGTCCTCGATTTCAACGATGACCCCATCCTCGTAGGTCACGGACGCCGGCCGCACCTCATCGCTCAGGACCACAAGAGACGACCGGATCGACGGCATGGCCGCTCAAGCTACCGACTCGCCCCGATGGGCCTCCGCCGCCTCGGTTAGGCTGATGGCATGCCCCTCGTCGTACGCTCGACGCGAGGCGGGGTCTGTTGCTTCGCCGTTGACACGACTCCACCGCCGACTGGTAGGAACCCTGGTCCAAGGAGTCATTGAATGAGCGACCTGCTTGCCCGCCACAACGATGTGGTGGCCCCCGTCATCGCCTTCGACACCGACATCCACGCGGTGTCGGCACGAGGCATCTGGGTGACAGATGTGAACGGCAAACGCTGGGCCGACTTCGCAAGTGGAACGGCCGTCACCAACCTCGGGCACAACCATCCCGCCGTCGTGGAGGCGGCCCGCAGCCAGATCGACGCGCTGATGCATTCCGGTGGCATTGTGCGTTACGACGGAATCGTCGAAGCGGCGGAGCGCCTGCGTGAGATCACGCCGCCGGCGATCGAGAAATTCGGATTCGCCAATGGCGGCTCGGAGGCGGTGGAGGCGGCGGTCAAACTCGCCCGGTACTACTCACAACGACAGGGCGTCGTTGCGTTCCGAGGCGGATTCCACGGTCGCACACTCGGCTCGGTCGCCTACACGACCTCCAACGCCAGATATCGCGACGGCTACCACCCCATGCTCGGGTCGGTGTTCGTCGTCCCTTTCCCCCATCCATACCGCTGGCGCATGAGCGATGACGAGGCGATGGACGCTGCCCTCCGCGAGTTGCGGATGACCTTCAAGCACGTGGTCACGCCCAAGAACATCGCCTGTTTCCTGATCGAGCCCGTCCAGGGGGAGGGTGGTTACTACCCGGCGCCCCCGAGGTTCTTGAGCGAGCTGCGCTCTATCGCCGACGAGCACGGAATCCTCGTCGTCTACGACGAGATACAGACCGGTTTCGGCCGGACTGCCGAATGGTTCGCCGCCGATCACTACGACGCCAAACCGGACATCATGGCCATGGGGAAGGGCATCGCAAATGGCCTCCCACTGTCCGCCTACGGCGGTCCCGCCGTCATGATCGACTCGTGGCCGGTGGGTGCCCACGGCACCACGTTCGGGGGGAACCCGGTGGCGACCGCTGCGGCCTGCGCCGTCATCGACAACTTGGGACCTCTCCTCCCCGGCGCCAGGAAGCTGTCGGAGCATGCCTTCCACAGGTTCGGCGAGCTGGCAGAACGACACCCGACGGTGGGCGACGTGCGTGGCCTGGGACTCATGATCGGTGTCGAGTTCGTCACGGACCAGGAGTCGAGGACGCCCGACTCCAAGGCGTTCCGGCACGTCCAGGCGCACGCCCTCGACCGTGGCCTGATCATCATCGACTGCGGGCCCGACGGGAACGTCCTCAGGTTCATCCCACCGCTGGTGACCACCATCGAGGAGCTCGACTGGGCCATCGACCTGATCGACGACGGCCTCGCCAGCTGGGAATCGGCCTGATCCACGAACCTCTCGCCGGCTCGGTTACTCGGCCACCACCGGCACCTTGGCCATGGCCGCGTCGATGGCCTGCTGCGGATGCTCGTAGTCGACCAGCTCGCCGCCGAGATGGGCCTGATAGGCGGCCATGTCGAAGTGACCGTGGCCGCTGAGGTTGAACAGGATGACCTTCTCCTCTCCCGCCTCCTTGGCCCGCTCGGCCTCCAACATCGCCTCCGCCACCGCATGGGTCGGCTCGGGCCCTGGGATGATTCCTTCGACCCTGGCGAACTGAACCGCCTTCTCGAAGGTCTCGGTCTGATGGAGAGCGACCGACTCGATGACCCCCAGCTCCTGGAGGTGTGACACCAATGGCGCCATCCCGTGATAGCGGAGCCCGCCGGCATGAATCGGCTCCGGGATGAATGGATGACCCAGGGTGTACATCTTCACCAGCGGCGTCATCTGACCGGTGTCACCGAAGTCGAACTGATAGCTCCCCCGTGTCAGCGAGGGAGCGGCCGCCGGCTCCACCGCCCTGATCACCGGATCGATTCGCCCCGCGAGTTTCTCTCTGGCGAACGGGAGCATGAGGCCGGAGAAGTTGGACCCTCCGCCGGTGCAGCCGATGATCACGTCAGGGGTCTCCTCGACCATGGCCATCTGTTTGATCGCCTCCTCGCCGATCACCGTCTGATGCAACAGCACATGGTTCAGGACCGAACCGAGCGAGTACTTGACATCATCGTTGCTCGCCGCCACCTCGACGGCCTCAGAGATGGCGATACCGAGGCTCCCCGGTGTGTCCGGGGTCTCTGCAAGGACCTTACGCCCGTACTGAGTCCTGTCCGATGGCGATGGGTGGATCGTGGCTCCGTAGGTCTCGATGATCGCCCGCCGATACGGCTTCTGGTCATACGAAGCCCTGACCATGTAGACCTCGCACTCGAGGCCGAACAGGGCACAGGCGAAGGCGAGGGCAGAGCCCCATTGCCCGGCACCCGTCTCGGTCGCCAGCTTCTTGACCCCAGCCTTGGCGTTGTAGTACGCCTGGGGCACCGCCGTGTTTGGCTTGTGGGACCCGACCGGGCTGACGCCTTCGTACTTGTAATAGATGCGAGCGGGTCCCCCGATCAGGCGTTCCAGACCATGGGCCCGGTACAGCGGCGTCGGGCGCCACAGCCGGTAGACCTCCCTCACCTCCTCGGGTATCTCGATGAAGCGGTCGGTCGCCACCTCTTGGAGAATCAGGTCCATCGGGAACAGCGGTGCCAGGTCGTCGGGGCCAACCGGTTGATGGGTCCCCGGATGCAGCACCGGAGGCGGTGGCGCCGGAAGGTCGGGAACAATGTTGTACCAATGCGTCGGAAGCTCGGACTCCGGGAGGATGATCTTGGTAGCCATGGCGCCAACCCTACGCCCG
>DASWKM010000055.1:0-13380 GCA_036396635.1 Acidimicrobiia bacterium | reverse complement strand
CATCGCACCGGAGAATGGCCCCTCGCCGACGGCGGCGTCGTGACGGTCGCCAGTTGGAGCGATGGTCGCTCCTGGTTGATGGTCGAGGCCACGGAGGACTGGGATGAGCCCAGGTTGTTCGGACTTTCGCTGCCATTCGTGAAACCGGTCGACCTCGGCCAGGGATCCGTTGGTTATCTGGCTCCCACCGGCAACGCGGTGGCAATTCACCTTCAGGGGCTGGATCTCGTCGTCTCGGGATCCGTCCCTCGGGAGTCTCTGCTGGAGGCGGCCGCCTCGCTCGACGTCGGAGGTCTTCCGGTGCCGACGGATTGGGCCGAGGCCTCCACGGTCGAGATCGATGAGCTCCCATCGGGCACTCTCGTGCCCGACGTCGACGGTTGGTCAATGGCGGGTCGCGTCGACGATGGCGGTACGACCATCCATCTCGCCGGCGGAGGCGCACGCACCGTCATCGTCACCCAGCAGCCTGGAACCCGCCTCGAGCCGCCAATTGGGCCCGACTTCTACACAGTCGACGTTCGCGGGACCCCCGGTAGGTACGACGCCTCGGCAGCAACCCTGGAATGGGTGGAGGGCGGTCAGATCGTCAGCATGAGAAGCGAAACCGTCGGTATCGGCGAGCTTCAGAACCTTGCCAATTCGATGGAGCCGCGATGAGACGCGGCGTCGAATTGGGGACGCTGCTGGTCGCCGTGCTCATGGGATACGGTCTTGCCGTGGTCTTGGGTGGCCCCGGCGCAGTCCAGCCATCTCTCACACCAGGCCCCGGCCCTCGACTGGTGGCTGGGCCGACCACCACCATTGCTCCTGAGACAACCACCAGCTCCGCCCTCGAACCGGAGACTTATCTGGTGTGGTCGACCGGCGGCCTCACCACGGACCTGGTGGATGGGCTTGAAGCCCGGTTTCAGGATCTATCCATCGTCGGCGGAGACGTGGCCGAGCTCGACGCAGGCGACAGCTGGGTCGTGCCTCTCGACGCTATCGCGATCGACCCGGATGCGCACCAGGCTTTCGATACCGAAGGCTCGACCAGCCGGCTCAGACCCGGCACCATCATCCTCGGCGAGACCTCGGCGATGTTTCGGGATACCGAGGTTGGCGACACGTTGGCGATCGGTGGGAACACCTACGAGGTGGTGGGGATCGCACCCGATGACGTGGTAGGCGCCGCCGAAGTGGTCTTCGCCCGATCCGACGCGAGCTCACCTGTCATCACAGACCGCTACGCCCTGGTGACCACTGACCTACCGCGGGCCGCGTTCGAGGACATCGTGCGTGAGATGTACGACGGGCCCGCCCCGCTCCGTATCCGCGCCGGCGCAGAGACTCCCTGGCTTCGCCACGGCGATGCCGTCCTCCCCCAGGTCTTCATCAAGCTGGCCCTCGGAGAGTTCTCCTATCGCAGCCGATCCGGCTCCGACTTCGTTCAAGACCCCGCGTTTCAGGAGGAGCACATCATCGAAGCAGAGGTGGCCATCATCGGAGAGGTGACCTGTCATCAGACCGTGGTGGAGATGCTCGACGGGGCCATGACCCAGCTGGTTGATGAAGGGCTCGCACATCTGGTCGATCCGGCAGGGTTCGCCGGCTGCTGGAACCCCCGCTATATCAGGGCGACCACGGGAAGCTCGGCCGGGATATCACGCCATGCCTGGGGAGCCGCCGTCGATCTCAACGCCGGATCAAACCCTGTCGGCTCGGCAGGAACCCAGGACCACCGGCTCGTCGAGGTCATGCTGGAGTGGGGTTTCACCTGGGGAGGTGACTGGCTGGTCCCCGACCCGATGCATTTCGAGTACGGGATCGATTCGGGCTGACTAGCTCACGGATGGACCCCGGCCCGCAGCGGATCACATGGACGATCCGAGTGCGAGGATGTTCCCTTCCGAGTCCTTGAACCAAGATGTCTTCTCCCCGTCGGGTGAGACCAGCACCCCGTCGACGGTCCGGAAGTCCTCACCGAGGTCGTAGTCCTCGAAGGCCACCCCCCTCGAGAGCAGGTCGGCGCGGGCGACGTCGAAGTCAGCGACGATCAGCCTCGCCGCCGTGGCCTTGTTGGTTCCCGCGTTGTCGGAGGGGTACAAACCGAACAGGGCACCGCCGGCGCGGTAGACGAGCTCGTCGGCATCGGGATCGAGGGGCTCGATCCCCAGGATCTCCGAATACCAGGCTTTGGCTCGCTCCACGTCAGACGCGGCGAGCTCGAACTTGAGTGTGAATTCCATCACGTTCCTTTCTCGGCGATGAGTCCCGCCATTCCCTCACGATCGGCGCTCGACGCAGGTTGCAGACTGGACCAGCTTCGCTCGTCGCCCCAGATCGAGGACGAATCCACGTAGGACCGCAACAGGGCGGTCATCTCGCCATCCCCGCGCCGATTGAGCTCGTCGGATGCGATCTTTCGTGCCACTCCCGCCAGGAAGTCCGCAATCTGGACCCTTGGATCCGAGCGTGAGTCGACGAGCCTGAGGTCGACCAGCAGACCTGCCGGCCCTCCGCCGGTGAGAGAGCCGGGTTGACCATTGAGGACCCCCATGAGGTGCGTTATCCGGCCGCGCGTCAACAAGTTCTGTCGGTCGTGAATCATTGAAACAGGGACTCCGCCTCTGCCCCAGTAGGCGACCGCATGGGCGATGGCCGGGATCAACGGGTCGAGGGTGGGGATCATCCTGGAGCTGTTGGGTACTCGGGTCTGAATGGAGTCGCCGAGATGACCGGCCTGTCGAATCAGACCCATGGCCTCGCCATCCCGGCGCCTGGTGCCAGCGTCGAGACGCAACACCTCGACGATATGAAGGAAGGCATCAACAGCCGCACTGGCAGTCTCGTTGTCTTTGGCACGCATCAGGACGTTGAAAGCCCCCAAGAGGGCGCTCCACCGTTCGACCCCAAACATGGCTTGACCGTCGCGGTGAACGGCGGCGGCTGAGGCCATCGCTCCTTGGTCATCCCGATATCGGTCAACGGGGGGTGAATGAACCACGTCCCCATCGAGCAGGTCGATCAGTTTCCCGGCCAGGAGGAAAGACTTGTCGGTGAGGAAGACATGGGCCTTGCTGTGCATGGGGCCCGATGAGCCCAGCACCCACACGAGGACTGCTCGATGCTTCTCGCGGAGCAGGTGGTTCGCTTTGTATTCCTGTGCCGGAGAACGTATCCGATCACGCAACTCCTCGATGCAGGCCACCGCCGATTCGGTGCTCAATCGCACGCTGGCATGTGCGAAAACATCGGTTGTCCCACCGATGAGCTTCTCCCCCTCATAACCGGATTCGTCGCAGGCGATCTCCAGAGAGTGACTGTTCGACACAAGCTCTTCCTTGTGGGTCATCGACTCGGGCACCATGTTCCTCAGTGTCGCTCCTCGTAGACGAAGATCCGCCCGATTTTCCGATCCGATTCGCTTCGCGATCGTCGTTCACATATGACTGGCGGACGAGTCAGGGGTTGGTGATCGACCCATCGCGACATGACTATGTGACGATCGCCGACCTCAACTCACGGTATCTGTTGCACACGGCGTCGACGTCGCCCGGCTCGATATCGAAGTCCTCGAGGGTCGATTCGAGGAGCCGCATCATCTCGTCGAAGTCGTCATCGGTGATTCTCAGATGCCGATGAGCCTCTTCGAGATCACCACGGCTGTAGCTGCGCGGGCCACCCATCACAGCGGCCATGAACGCCGACTGGTGTTCCACCAGGCCCGGGATATGGACGGTCTCGAAATGGGGGGCGAGGCTTCTTGACTCCAAGACGCCCCTGTAGAAGCTCGAGACGATCAGGGTCACTTTGAGCAGGCCGTACCGGTCGTACATGCTGTCACCCACCCGGTGGACGCTAGTCCCAGGCGACACGGGCCCCATCGCCACCGCGATACGCGAACATGCGGGCATGGCCCTCGACCGCACCGACCTACGGAGCAAGATCAACGACCTCTACCGCCGTCAGCACGATGACCTGGGCGAGGCAGGCACCTATCGAATGCTCGACGATGCCCGACGGTGGGATGTCAGCGCGACCCTCGCCGGTGGCGGTGTGGTGACGTTTTCACACGTGAATGTCGCCGACTGCGGGCTGCACGTCGCCGCCGCGGTGAACGCGACCCTCGACACCGGGGCCGACACGCTGCTCGCCATAAGCGTGCTCCACGCCTTCACCGAGGAGATGGAGCTGGCCCGGCGGGACGTCTCATCGGGCGGTGGCTCGCCGTCCCGCCACCCCACCTGGGGCATCCAGGGACCCGGTCTCGACTTCAGAGACGAGTGGCAGGGAGACCACGCCATGCGTAGCCTCCGTCACTTCTGGGCTGCCGAGACGAAGCGACGCGGGATGACGGATCGTCGTCTCGTCGAGCGGTACCCGTTCCTGGCCGGTGGAGCCCCTGCGGATCTACCCAACATCGACGACGTGGCGCGGATCGCAGAGAGTGCTGTCATCGTGGCCACCGGCGACCAGTTCCATCACGGAATCGCCTATGGGACACCAGCAGACGAGGCCCTCGACATCGAGCCCGATGGTCTGGCGGCCGCTCGCAAGAGCATGGAAGAAGGGATCACGCTGATCGAAGCCGGCGACTATCGCGGCTATGACCGGCACTGTGTCCGCGCCAAGAGCGACGACCGCGACGCCACACAGCTCTACCGTTTCCTCCGCGGCCAATTGAAGGGCACGCTCCACGACATCGGATACTCGGATGCGACCCAGCTATACGATCAGCCCGCCCCCTCGTGGGCCGCTGGTGGGTTCATCGCATTCGACAAGGCAGGTTGACGAGGCAATTGGCGCCACCGAGTCGGGCATCACTCCCAGCGGAAGAAACGCACCGCCGCCAGTGAGCTCACGATGGCGATCAGCGTGATCACCCACCAGGACGAGCCGGGTGGAAGACTCAGCCAACCGTCTTGAACCACGTGGATCGCGTGGCGCAGCGGCGTGTCCACATTCACCAACCTATTCGACCGGCGCGTCGGTTCTCGTCAATGCAGCACGTAGTGCATTGAGCTGGGCCCCAGTTCACCTTGAGTAGGTTCGCCGTCATGAGGAACCGACTCGTGGTCTGCCTGCTGGCGCTGGTTGCCGTCTCGTGCGGCGACGGCGAGGGTGGCGGCGACACGGTTTCCTCGCCGTGTGACCTCGCCGATGCGGCGTTGGTGCAGGCCTATTTCTCCGGCACGGTCTCCGATGGGGTTGAGGGGGAGGCGCGGAATTGTGAGTTCGACATCGAGGGCGGGAGTGTTGTCTCCGTGAGTGTCTTCCATTTCGGGTCCGACGATGGCTGGGAGGGGACGAAGTCCGGATATGAAGATAACCGGGGAGGAGTCACCGACGTGGCGGGGATCGGGGAGGATGCCTACCACCCGAATGATGTCGGCCCGGCCGAGATGGTGGTCCGTGCCGGTGGGGAGATATTCGCAGTCTCGGTCTTCACGACATTCATCGACCCGGAGGAGACCGACGTGCAAGCGGTTGCCGACCTCGCCGAGCGGATCGCCGACAGCCTGGGCTCAGACGACTCTTCGTGACGGGTCACTAGATGCAGACCACCGAATTGACCTTTACCACCGGCAAACGCCCGGTCACGCTCGACTTCACCGATGAGGTGGTGGCGTTCTGCCGGGACAAGGGTGACGGGCTGGTCTCGATCTTTGTGCCTCACGCCACGGCCGGGGTGGCTGTGTTCGAGACCGGCGCCGGGACCGAGGCAGACCTGCTCGGAGTCATCGATGCCCTGCTCCCGGCCGACTCAACCCGGTGGCGCCATGACCATGGGACCCCGGGCCATGGGCGGGACCATGTGCTCCCCGCCTTCATCAGCCCTTCATTGACGATTCCGGTGGTGGATGGCCAACCTGCACTCGGCACGTGGCAGTCGATCGTCCTGGTCGACAGCAACGTCGACAACCAGACGCGGAAGGTCCGACTCGCCTTCCTCCCCGGTTGACCCCAGCCATCGGATCCCACGGAAACAAGGGAGGGGGCGGCCCCGGAGGGCCACCCCCTCAGCTCCGGGTAGGGAGCGTCTGTGACATCTCTATTGCCCGAATCGAGACGAAAAGTGCCGTATTACCCACGACTTCCGTTGGAGGTGGCCTTAATCCCTCGACTCGCGTCTCCCAGCGCGTCCCCGTCGGTGACAGCCTATCGCGCGCGGAGAGTGGTCAACTATGGGTTCTCTGACCCAAAGCTCAGATCCGGGACAGGGCGTGGTCGAGATCGGCGATCAGATCGGCAACGTCCTCGATCCCCACCGAGAAGCGGATCAGGCCAGGCGTGATGCCCAGCGCCAGCTTCGTCTCCACCGGCATACGTGAGTGGCTCATGGTCCATGGATGTGACGCAAGCGACTCGGTCCCACCGAGGGATACGGTCAGATGAACCAGTTCGAGAGCGTTGAGGAAACGAAATGCGCCTGGCTCACCACCAACTACCTCGAATGAGATCATCGCCCCCGGCCCGAGACACTGTCTCTTATAGATGTCGTGTCGATGATCGTCGGGGTCGAGCAGACTGAGGTGGTTGACCATCGTCACCTTGTCATGACGGCCGAGGAAATCGGCGAGGCGTGTGGCGTTCTCGGTCTGCCGCTCGACCCGAAGCCGTAAGGTCTCGAGACTTCGGGCGAGGAGCCAACCCGTCGCCGGGCTCGCCGTGGTGCCAATCTCATAGCGGGTGTGTCGCAAGGCATCCATGTCGTCCCTTCCGCCTGCCACGGCGCCAGCGGTCAGATCGCTGTGACCACCGAGGTACTTCGTGGCCGAGTGGAGCGAGATATCGGCTCCATGGGCTAGCGGCTTCTGCCACACCGGAGACAGGAAGGTGTTGTCGACAACGACGCGGGCGCCGTGAAGATCGGCGACCGATGCGGCCATTTGGATGTCGAAGATGTCGTTCGTCGGGTTGGCGGGAGTCTCGATGTAGACCATCGCCAGGCGGCCATCGCCGATCAGGGACTCGAGGTCGTCGCTACCGGCATCTGACCGAAACGGGATCGTGGCCACCCCATAGTTGGTGAGAAGCCCGGTCATCAGGGTTGCCGTCCCCCCGTATGCCGGTGACGAGTAGAGGACCATCTCGCCGGGACGCAAGAAAGTGAGGAGCACACTGGTTATTGCGGCCATCCCGCTGTTGAAGATCAGCGCCGCTTCCGCCTGCTCCCACACCGCGAGTCGTTGCTCGGCCGGTCCCAGGTTCGGTGAGTCGAGGCGGCTGTAGATGTACCCGAGTTCTTCATCCTCACGCGCCTCGTCGAGGGCGTAGACCACCTCGAAGAACCGCTTGCCCTGCTCGGCCGTCTCGAACACGAATGTCGACGTCTCGTATATGGGCGGCTTCAACGACCCGAGATGCCGCCAAGCCTCGTGACCCAGGCTCACCGAGTCGGTGTCGGGACTGCGGGTCCTACGGGAGTCACTCACATGTCGAGCCTACAAGCCGCGGGCGTACCTTCCGCAGAGACCGCCTCGCCAATCTTGCGATACACCGCTAGACAGGGGCCGATGCCCGACCCAATCGATCAAGCCACTGCCGCCCTGGCGTCGGCCGGCCATATCCTCGTCTTCAGTGGCGCCGGTCTGAGCACCGAGTCGGGCATTCCGGACTTTCGCGGGCCTCAGGGGCTCTGGACCAAGGTGGACCCCGACGACTTCACCATCGATCGCTACCGGGAGAACCACGATCTACGGGTCGCCGGGTGGCGGATGCACCTGCAGGGTGAGCTGTGGGGCGCCCGCTCAACTGTGGCCCCGAACACCGGCCATCGAGCGATCGTCAAGCTCCATGAGCACGGCCGGCTCGCCGGCGTCGTCACCCAGAACGTCGACGGTCTGCATCACAAGTCCGGACTGATCGACGACATGGTGGCGGAGCTCCACGGCAACGTCCGCCACAGTCACTGCTTGTCGTGTGAGAGCAGATGGACCACCGAGACGGTCCTCGAGTGGGTAGAGGCGGGCC
Organism: Acidimicrobiia bacterium; assembly: GCA_036396635.1. Lineage (GTDB taxonomy): Bacteria > Actinomycetota > Acidimicrobiia > Spongiisociales > ZC4RG35 > JANQRA01. The sequence goes on along the minus strand of DASWKM010000055.1, from coordinate 5,421 downwards.
AGGACGATCCGCATTGTCCCGACTGTGGTGGCCTGGTCAAGACAGACACGGTCATGTTCGGGGAGATGCTCCCCGAGGAAGAGGTCCGTCAGGCCGGCATCTTCCTCGCCATATCCGATGCGGTGCTGGTGGTGGGCTCCACGGTGTCGGTTTGGCCGGCGGCCGACATCGTCATCAGGGCCGCCCAGCAGACCAAGCCGATCGTCATCATCAACAGAGGTGCGACCGAGGCGGACCATCTGGCCGCGGTCAAGATCGACGCCGCCATCGGCGACGTCCTACCGGATTTGGTGGACCGGATCGTCCGCTGAAACCGCTCTGTGAGTGTCGACACCAACGCGTCGCCAGGGATCCGCACAGAACCGTTGAAGGACCGGCGCGGAACCCTCGCTCTCGGTCACAACTACCATTTTGGGTGATGACGTACACACCGCCGCTCGAGGACCACAACTTCGTCCTCAACCATGTCGCCGACCTGGAGGCGATCTCCAAGTTGAACGGTTACCAGCATGCCGACCCGGCGACGGTGGCCACCATCCTCGAGGAGGCGGGACGCTTTTTCGCCCAGGTCATGGCACCCCTCAACAGGGTCGGCGACGAGCAGGGGTCACACCTCGGCGACGACGGTGTCGTGCACACACCGGCGGGCTTCGCCGACGCGTATGCCAAGTTCGTCCAGTCCGGCTGGCCGGCCGCCCATGCTCCCGCCGATTGGGGAGGAGGTGGTCTCCCCTACGTCGTGGGTGTCGTCATCCAGGAGATGTTCAAAACGGCGAACATGGCCTTCTCCCTGTGCGGGATGCTCACACAGGGAGCAGTCGAGGCGATACACCATCACGGCTCTGACCAGCTGAAGGAGAGGTACCTCGAGAAGCTGATCAGCGGCGAGTGGACCGGGACCATGAACCTGACCGAGCCCGAGGCCGGGTCCGATGTCGGCGCCCTCCGCTCCAAGGCGGTCAAGCAGGACGACGGCACCTATCGCATCTTCGGGACCAAGATCTTCATCACCTGGGGTGACCAGGACATCACCGAGAACGTGATCCACCTGGTACTCGCCCGGGCCGAGGGCGCCCCGCCGGGAACACGTGGCATCTCGATGTTCCTGGTCCCCAAATTCATCCTCGACGATCAGGGCAACCCGGGAGAGCGGAACGACTACAAGGTCGTGTCGCTGGAGCACAAGCTCGGGATCCACGCCTCTCCGACATGCGTCATCTCCTTCGGTGACAGCGGAGACGGTGCCGTGGGCTATCTGATCGGCGATGAGATGACCGGGATGCGCAACATGTTCACGATGATGAATGCCGCCCGGATCGGCGTTGGGATGGAGGGGCTGGCCATGTCAGAAGGGGCTTATCAGCGCGCCATCGCCCACGCACATGATCGGATTCAGGGGAGACCGATAGGTGCCGAGGCCACCGCCAGCGTGGCCATCGTCGAACACCCCGATGTGCGTCGCATGCTGTTGACCATGAGAGCCAATACGGAGGCAATGCGTGGCCTTCTCTACCTGACTGCCCAGTCGGGCGATTTGGCGCTCCATGTCGAGGACGACCGAATGCGTGAGCTCCATGGCAAGCGTCTCGCCTTGCTCACCCCCATCGTCAAGGCATGGATGACCGACCTCGGTGTCGAGATGTCGTCGCTCGGCATCCAGATCCACGGTGGCATGGGATACGTCGAGGAGACAGGCGCCGCCCAGTACTACCGCGATGCTCGCATCGCCCCCATCTATGAAGGGACCAATGGCATTCAGGCGATCGACCTGGTGTTACGCAAGCTGCCGGTGGATGACGGTGGCGTGGTCGAGACCCTGATCACGGACATGACCAACATCCTCAGCGAGATGAGTGCCTACCAGGACCTGGCCCAGTTTCGTGACGAGCTGACCACCGCCATCCAGGGCCTGGCCGACACCTCGGCCTGGCTGGGCGGCCGTCTTGCCTCGGGTGCCATCGATGACGCCCTGGCCGGGGCTACGCCATATCTGGCCCAATTCGGCACGGTCCTCGGTGGCTGGATCATGGCCATATCCGCGGTAGCCGCCAAAGAGGGCCCGGCCGAGCACTCTCCGGGGTTCCTCACCCAGAAGGTGAACACAGCACGGTTCTACGGCGAGCATCTGCTTCCCCGCGCCAACGGGCTCGTCCCCACGATCAAGGCCGGCAACGCGCTCCTCGCCGACGCCAACCTCTGATCGCGTTCCTAATGCTGTGGCGATCACATTTGATCATTTGACCGCGGAGAAAGGTCGCATCGACGCGAGACCTCCATCCCCGAGTGGGACCACGGTGTGATCTCCTAGGCTGGCGGGTCGTGGAGCTGACAGGCAAGGTCATCGTCATCACGGGGGCGGCCAGCGGGATAGGGGCTGCCATGGCCCGCCGTTTCGCCACCGAGGACCCGGCGGCTCTGGTCCTCGCCGACATCGATGTCGCTGCGGCGACGCTGGTGGCCGGTGAGGCCGGCGGTGTTGCCGTGAGGACCGACGTATCCGACGGAGAGGCAAACCGTGAGCTGATCGAGGGCGCCGAGGACCGGTTTGGCCCGATCGACCTGTTCTGCGCCAACGCCGGCTATGCGCTGGTAGGTGACGAGCAGAGCGACCCGGTCGAATGGGACCGAATGTGGGGGGTCAACGTCATGTCACACGTTCACGCCGCCCGCCATCTGATTCCGGGCTGGGTTGCCCGCGGCGAGGGCTATTTCCTGGCCACCGCCTCGGCCGCCGGGCTGCTCACCAACATCAAAGCGGCCCAATATTCGGTGACCAAGCATGCCGCAGTTGCCTTCGCCGAGTGGCTGGCCGTGACATACGGCGACGCCGGCGTCAAGGTCAGCGCACTCTGCCCGCAATTCGTCAACACCCCGCTTCTGGCCGGATCCGAGGCGTTCAAGGCCCTGGGTGGCGGTCACGCACTGGAGCCGGAGGAGGTGGCCGACACGGTGGTAGCCGGTCTCGGCGAGGAGCGCTTCCTGATCCTGCCCCACCCAGAGGTGGAGAGGTACTTCCAGAACAAGGCCAGCGACTACGACCGATGGCTGGAGGGTATGAGAGAGCTGCAACGAACCGTCTTCCCGGCTGAGTAGCCGTTCTCGCCGGACACAGACCGTGGCACAATCACACATATGACACAGCGAAGAGTCGTAGTGACCGGCGTCGGCGCCGTCGCCTCCCCCGGCATCGGGATGGACGACCTCTGGAAAGGCCTGGCCGAACATCCCGGGCCCGCTCCCCGGTTGATCGAGAACTGGGATCCCGAGCCGTGGATCCCGAGACGGGAAAGCCGTCGGCTCGACAAGTTCACGGAGTTCGCTCTTGTGGCAACCGATGAGGCGCTCACCCAAGCGGGCGACCTCGACGTCGACCCCAACCGGGTGACGGTCTCGCTAGCCACGGGAATCGGTGGCCTGGAATCGCTCGAGGTGCTGATCCACGAGTCCGACGAGGAAGAGCCACGTGTCTCCCCGTTTCAGGTGCCGATGATGATGGCGAACGCCGCCGCCGCCGCCATCTCGATCAAATACGGGTTCGGGGGCCCGGTCACCACGCCGGTCGTGGCTTGCGCCGCAGGCAGCCAGTCGATCATGGATGGGCTACGTCAGATCCAATGGGGTTACGCCGACGTCGCCGTGGTCGGCGGCACCGAGGCGGCGGCCCGGAAAGCGGCCCGAGAGGGCTTCCGGGCAGCTCGAGCCCTCTCCCCGACCGGTTATGCCCGGCCATTCGACGTCGATCGGGACGGGTTCGTCATGGGCGAAGGAGCGGCTGTACTCATCCTCGAGGCGGAGGGGGCCGCCCGGGCGCGGGGCGCCACGCCGATGGCTGTGATCATGGGTGCCGCATCGACGGCCGACGCGTATCACATCACCGCACCCCACCCTCGGGGCGAGGGTGCCGAGCGTGCCGTGCGCTTGGCCCTCGAGGACGCCGGTCTCGTCCCTGCAGACATCAAGTACATCAACGCCCACGGGACCGGGACCGACCTCAATGACAAGACCGAGGGAGCCGTGATCCAACGTGTCTTTGGAGATAGCCAGCCGGCGGTGTCCTCGATCAAGGGGTCCACCGGTCATGGTCTCGGCGCATCCGGGTCGATCGAGGCGGCCGTGGTCGTCGAAGCGATGAGACGCGGGGAGCTCCCCGCCAACATCGGCCTCACCAACCAGGACCCCGAGATCCCGCTCAACGACATCGTGCGTGAGGTGAGGTCATGGGAGCCTGGTCCGACGTTGTCCAACTCGTTCGGATTCGGCGGTCACAACACCGTCGTGGTGATCGGCCCCGTCTAGCGCCGGAGGTCCGAAACCACCAGACTGTCACGCCTATATCCACACGCGTTACAATCGGTGGGTAACGGGAGCTCGGTGATACCGGGCTGAGAGGGAGTCTGGAAGGCTCCGACCGCTTGAACCTGAGACGGGTAATGCCGGCGCAGGGACTCGGATCGCTCATCGCTCCCGGAAAGGAAGGAGCCGATGAGACACATCCGAACACTCTTGCCGATAGCCGTTGCCGTGCTTCTCGCCGCGTGCGGGTCAGGTGACCAGGAGGGCACGCCCGAGACACTCAAGCTGATAACCCACGACTCGTTCGCGGCCAGTGTCGACGACGCCACATTCTCCGCATTCACCGCGGACACCGGGATTGAGGTCGAGGTGATCGCCGCAGGCGACGCGGGAGCATTGGTCAATCAGGCGGTGTTGACCAGGGACAATCCCCTGGCCGACGTCTTGTTCGGCGTCGACGACACCTTTCTCTCCAGAGCATTGGACAACGAGATCTTCCGCCCATACGAGTCACGTCACATCGACATGGTCGACGAGGCCCTACGCGATCCCGACAACCGGGTCACACCCATCGATTTCGGTGATGTCTGTTTCAACTACGACAAGGACTGGTTCGAGGAAGCCCGGCTCGAGGTCCCCGACGACCTCGACGACCTTCGCGCCGACGACTACGCCCCCTACGTCACGGTCGAGCACCCGGCGACGTCCTCCCCTGGTCTTGCGTTCATGCTGGCCACCATCGACGTCTTCGGCGAGGACGCATGGCTCGACTGGTGGCGTGACATGAAGGAGGCAGGGGTCCACGTTGTCCCGGATTGGGACACCGCGTACTACAACGACTTCACCCGATATGGGGGGGAGAGCTCCATCGTGGTGTCGTATGCGTCATCCCCGCCTGCCGAGGTGATCTTCAGCGAGGAGCCACTCGACGAGGCGCCGACCGGCGTCATCGAAGCGGGCTGTTATCGCCAGATCGAGTACGCAGGCGTGCTCGAAGGAACGGCATACCCCGAATCCGCGGGTGAGCTGATCGACTTCCTCCTCTCGGTCGAATTCCAAGAGACCGTGCCGCTCACCTGGTTCGTGTTCCCGGCAAACCGGGAAGCCGATCTCCCCCAGGAGTTCGTG
>DASWKM010000054.1:0-7476 GCA_036396635.1 Acidimicrobiia bacterium | reverse complement strand
AACAACCACGGTGGTGACTATGGCAAGGAGGCTCTCGTCGACGGGCGCGCCCGGTTGCTGGCTGCCGGTGTCGCCCCGGTCGGCGCCGGCAACGACGTCGATGAGGCAGGGGAGCCCGCCCTGTTCGATGTCAAAGGCTGGAAGGTGGCGGTGCTCGGGTTTGGCGGGGTCTTCCCCACCACCAACTGGTTCGCCACCGAAGACCGGGCGGGGATGCGTGATGGTGACGATATCCCCTCCATGGTGGCTGCCGTGGCAGCCGCCAGTGACGTCGCCGACATCGTCGTCGTCACCATCCACTGGGGGGTCGAGCTGGACACACAGCCGAGGCAAGAGGACATCGAGCGGGCGGAGGCGTTGATCGGTGCCGGAGCCGACATAATCTTCGGGCATCATCCGCACCGCATGCAGCCGGTCGAGATGGTGGAAGGAGCAGCAGTCTTCTGGTCTCTGGGTAACTTTGTCTGGCCGAAGTTCTCCGTTGCCGGGTCGACGACCGCGGTAGCCCGGGCAGTCGTCCATCCGGACGGGAGCATCGAGGCGTGTTTGATCCCGGCCTTCATCGAGGAGCCCGGCCAGCCTGTGCTGACCGGAGAACCCTCTTGTGGGCCAGGGCGTTAGGAACGTGATGCAAGACCGATCAGGGCCGATCCTCCTGGTGATCGCCTTCGGGGCGATGCTGGGGTTTGTCGCCTTCCTCGTGGTCGGGCCGCGGGACGCAAGTGGCGACACCGCAACAGACTCGACAACGGTCACCACCCAAGACGACGAGGGTCAATCGTCATCGACCGGATCCACGTCTGGAAGTTCCACCACGGCGACCACACTCGGCCTCGCCAGAGAGCCAAACACCGTCCCCGGGTGGACCGTCGCTCAGCCTTGGGGCTCCGTGCAGGGTCTGACGATGTTCCGGGGCAATCCCACGAGGACCTTCTACGGCACCGGCCCTCTCTCGGAATCGCCGGCGCAGCTGTGGAGATACCCGGACACCGGCATGTGCAGCGAGTCGACCAACCTCGGCGAGACCACGGTCTGGTGTGGCATGGGATGGACCGGTCAGCCTTCGGTCTGGGAGCGGCCCGACGGGAAGACCGAGCTGATTTTCGGCGCATACGACCGGGCAATCCACTTCGTCGATGCCGCCACCGGAGTCGACCTTCGCCCCGAGTTCGGCACCGGCGACATCATCAAAGGCAGTGTCAGCCTCGACCCCGATGGCTTCCCGCTCCTCTATTCGGGCTCGCGGGACAACAAGCTCCGCATCCTCGCCCTCGACCGGTCCCAGCCGGAGCAGCTGTGGTCTCTCGACGCAGCCGCGGTCGACGGGACCTGGAATGACGACTGGGACTCCAATCCTCTCATCATCGACGACATCATGTATGAGGGTGGCGAGAACGGCTGGTTCTTCGCCTACGAGTTGAACCGGGGGTACGACGCCAACGGGCTGGTGACCATCGACCCCCGGCTCCTGGTTGCGATGCCGGGCTATGACTCGGCTTTCCTGGCCCAGACCGGCCCCAACGTCTCGATCGAGAACTCGCCGGCAGCCTTTGGGGATCGCGTCTACTTCACCAACTCCGGCGGGCGGGTGATCGGGCTCGATGTCGGCGACATCCGCAATGGGAACGCCCCCATCGTGTTCGACTTCTGGGCGGGTGGTGACATCGACGCCACCACTGTCATCGACGAGGAGGGGATGCTGTACGTCTCGGTGAACGTCAAGCCAGGGCAGGTGAGCCCGGGCTACAGGACATCGGCCAACATCTCGAGGACCAAAGAGATCGGTCAGCTCATCAAGCTCGACCCTTATACCGAGGGAGACCCGCTGATCTGGGGAGTGGATCTGATCGGGGAGGCCACAGGTGATTCTGGCACGTGGGCCACGCCCGCGTTGCACGCGGGCATGTTGTACACCAACACTCATCTCGGGTCACTGATCGTCGTCGATACCTCGACTGGTGAGGTGGTGTGGCGTGACAGCACCGTGGGCTGGCACTCTTGGTCCTCACCCGCGGTGGTCGATGACACGCTGGTGGTGGCCACCTGTGCCGGAGACCTCCGTGGCTATTCATTGGCGGATCCACGGGCCCCCCAGCGAACTTGGAGTGTCTCATTGGGTGAGACCTGCCTGGAAGCGACGCCCGCGATCTGGGACGGCGTGATCTATGTCGGGTCACGCGACGGTTACCTCAGGGCATTCAAGTAGATGAGACGCTGGGTCTGGGCCGTGCTGGCACTCGCCGCATGTTCAAACGGCTCTGGTGACATCACGACGACCGCCCCGACCACCGTGACCACGACGCCTGTATCAACCGCCACGACGACGCCTCTGTCCACCACGACCACCATCCCGTCCGAATGCCCGCCCGCGCCCTATGAGATGGCCAATCTGCCGTTCGGGGTCGGTTCGGGTGAGCTCGACCCGGTTGCCCTCGAACCCGACGTCTGGACCTCCGTCCCGGGCACGAACACGACATTCGTGCCACGCGACGACGACACCGTCGCCATCGCCCTGATCCGGGGCACCTTGCCCGCCGTCGATTGGCCGGGAGAGAAGGGCGAGGTGGAGGTCGACGGGACCCGTGCCGTGGCCGGACCCCACCCGGACGGAACCTGGGTCGTCGGCTGGTACGAGGAGCCGGGGGAAGTGCGCTGCAATCAGTACACGATGGTCTTCTATCCGCCATGGAACCCGAGTGACGTGGAGGCGACCATCTCGGGGATGGACCGAGTGGGAGGCTGACGTGGATGAAGGGGCCCCGAAAAGCCCCTTCATCATCGTTCTCGAGGAGTCCCAGTCGGCTTGGGCCGACTCACCCCTCTGAGACTCGATCCACTCCTACTGGGCTGGGGCGCCGTCCTGGGTCTCCTTGAACAACTCGCCGATGGCGGCGACCGAGCCGAGGACACCCGCTGTGTCCAGCGGCAGGAAGATCTTGGTCGCCCGGCCCGCTGCCACACCCTGGAGAGCTTCCAGATAACGGATGGCGATGAGGTCGGGGGTGGGATCGCCATTGTGGATGGCACTGAACACTCGCTCGATGGCCTGGCCCTCACCCTCGGCCACCGTGAGCTTCTGGAACTTCTCGGCCTCGGCGACCCTACGGATGGCCTCCGCCTGACCCTCGGCCTCGAGGACCTGTGACTCTTTGACACCCTCGGCCCTGAGGATGGCAGCCCGCTTCAGACCCTCGGCTTCGGTGACGGCGGCACGCCGGTCACGCTCTGCCTTCATCTGACGGTGCATTGCGTCGGTCACGTCTACCGGCGGCTCGATCCGCTGGATCTCGACACGAACCACGCGCACGCCCCATTTGTCGGTCGCGTCATCGAGGATCTGGCGGAGCTTGGCGTTGATGACCTCACGCGAGGTCAGCGCCGCGTCCAGGTCGAGGTCACCGACCACGTTCCTGAGGTTGGTCTGCGCCAGCTTGGTCACCGCGAGGATGAAGTTCCCCACGTTGTACTGGAGCTTCACCGGGTCGGTGGCCTCGTAGTAGATCACCGCGTCGACTGTGACCACCACGTTGTCCTTGGTGATGACCTCCTGCGGGGGCACGTCGATGACCTGCTCACGCATGTCCACCTTGGTCAGCCGCTTCACAAACGGCATGACCCAGCGCAGACCCGACTCGACGGTCCGCTGATACCGGCCGAGGAACTCGATCAGACCCTTCTGAAACGGCCGGACCACCTTGAACCCGGCTGCGGCCACCGCGATCAGGCCGATCGCGAGGATCGCGAAAAGGATTACTACTGGCTCCATGTCTATTCCTTTCTCCTGAGTCTGACTCTCGTCAGTCCTCTAGCTGCTCGACGATGAGTCGAGCGCCATCTACTTGCGTCACGACGATCCTGGCCCCGGCGGGGATATTGCCCAACGCGGTGGCCCGCCACTCCTCGTTGAGGATGCGGACCATGCCTGCTCCCGAGTGCGTGTCGATTCCCTGGAGGACGACCCCCTCGGACCCGATCCAGCGATTGGCCCCAACTCGGGGTTGCTCCCCCTCATCCTGACGGCCGATGAATCGGCGCAGGTAGGCGAGGGCGAAGACCGTCACTCCGAAGAAGACGAGCCATTGGGCTATCACCGCCGCCCCGGCCCACGCCAGGATGGCCGCGGCGGCCCCGCCGATGGCGAACGGCAGCAGGAAGAACCCGGCGGTGAACATCTCCCCGATCGCGAGGACGATGGCGAAGACCGTCCACAACCAGCGCCAAACTTCATTGTCCACGTCGCTACCTCCTTGTCCTGCGACGGCGGCGGCGGCGACCAGCGCCACCGTCCCAATCCCGTAGGCGATCAGCTCGCGTCGGGACTCCTTTCTTCTCTTGGTTCTCCCGCTTTGAAAGTCCGACCAGCTGGAGACCGGACTGCCCTTGCGTGCGGCGGCCCATCCTTCGGCGAAGGCGGCTCGGTCCCCTATGACCTCATCAACGGTTCGCCCGTCGAGCTCGGCTTCGGCGAGGTGCTGCTCGAGCTCGGCTCTCATCCCGGTGACGGTGTCTGCCGACAACCCGGTCTCGAGCCAGTAACGCTCCACCTCGGCTACCACTCGGTTTTGCTCGGTCATCGCTTGCCTCCGTTCAGCACCCCATCAACCGAACTGCGGAACTCCTGCCACTCGGTCCGCCACTGATCGAGTGTCTTCCGTCCGCGGTCCGACATCCGGTAGTACTTGCGGGCAGGGCCCTCCGAGCTCTGGACCAGATAACCCTCGATCATCCCTTGTCTCTGCAAACGGGAGAGTAGGGGGTATATCGAGCCCTCACTCGCCAGGTCGAGCCCGCGGTCCCGCAGCTTGGCAACCATCTCGTACCCGTATGAGGTCTCTTCGTCGATGAGCGAGAGGAGGCACATGTCGAGCACACCATGGAGCAGCTGGGTGCTGTGGCTACCCTGTCCCGGGTCTTTAGGTACCATGTGTTATACGATACCTTGAGTAACCAGGAAGTCAATGGGCCAAGGTTGCTTGCGGGACATGTTAACTGGTTACCAGCTTCCCATGGAGAATGCTGTCGGTGCGACATCCCGGCAGAGGCCTGATCGGCCGGAATGTGGGGGAATCCTCTCCACACTTGATATGACAGCACTCAGGTTTTCTACTAGAGTAACGGCCAACCAATGAATCCCGAGAAACTGACCGCACGCAGCAGAGAGGCGTTGGTCACTGCCACGAATCTCGTCCGTGACCACAACCACGGCTCGGTGATGCCCGAGCATCTCGGGCTGGCCCTCCTCGCCCAAACCGATGGCATCGTCTACCCGCTGCTCGATCGTCTCCAGATCGCGCCGCTGGAGCTGCGTCGCTCGCTGGAGTCGAGGCTCGCGGCGCAGCCAAAGGTATACGGCGATGTCGAGATCACCACCTCCGACGAGCTGTCGCGGGTGCTGACCGAAGCCGACCGACGCCGGGCGTCTATGAAGGACGACTACCTGTCCGTCGAGCACTTGGTGTTGGCCCTCGCCGATGTGATCGGGGTCGATGAGTCGCTGATCCTCGAGGTCGTTCAGGCCGTGAGGGGAGGCCGACGGGTTACCACGGACGATCCCGAGGCCACGCTCAATGCCCTCGAGCAATTCGGCCGTGACCTCACCGCCATCGCCCGAGAGGGCAAGCTCGACCCGGTCATCGGTCGGGATGACGAGATCAGACGGGTCATCCAGGTCCTGTCTCGCCGTACCAAGAACAACCCGGTGCTCATTGGTGAGCCGGGTGTCGGCAAGACCGCAATCGTCGAGGGCCTGGCCCGGCGCATCGCGGACGGGGATGTCCCGGAGGGCCTCAAGACCAAGCGCATCGTCGCCCTCGATCTGGGATCGATGCTGGCCGGCGCCAAGTATCGGGGTGAGTTCGAAGAGCGTCTCAAAGCGGTCCTCGACGAGATCAGGCAGTCGGAGGGCGGGATCATCACCTTCCTGGACGAGCTCCACACCCTGGTGGGCGCCGGTGCCGCCGAGGGGGCGATGGACGCCTCCAACATGCTCAAACCGATGCTGGCCCGCGGCGAGCTGCGCTTGATCGGCGCTACGACACTCGATGAGTACCGCAAGCACGTCGAGAAGGACGCCGCCCTCGAGCGCCGGTTCCAGCCGGTGTTGGTCGACCCACCCACCGTCGAGGAGACGATCGGCATCCTCAGAGGGCTGAAAGAGCGTTATGAGGTGCACCACGGGGTCCGGATAACCGACTCCGCCCTCGTGGCCGCGGCAGTGCTCTCCGACCGATACATCCCGGCTCGGTTCCTCCCCGACAAGGCGATCGACCTCATCGACGAGTCGGCTTCACGTCTCCGCATCGAGATCGACTCAATGCCCGAGGAGATCGATGAGCTGACCCGTCGCCGCATCCAGCTCGAGATAGAGAGGGAGGCGCTGAAAAAAGAGTCGGATGCTGCCTCGGGCGAGCGTCTCGAAGGAGTCGAGCAGGAGATCGCCGACCTGACCGAGGAGATCAACGCGCTGACCGCCCGTTGGGACCTGGAGAAAGAGGCGATCACCGCGATTCGGGACGTCAAGGGCCGGATCGAAGAGGCACGCAAGCAGGCCGAGCTGGCCGAGCGAGCCGCCGACCTGGGCAGGGCCGCCGAGCTGCGATACGGGACGATCAACGACCTCACCTCCCGGCTCAACGAGCAGGAAGCGGCGCTGGCCAAGCTCCATGAGCAGGGGGCCATGCTCTCCGAAGAGGTCGGCGACCAGGACGTCGCCGAAGTGGTGGCACGTTGGACCGGTATCCCGCTGTCCAAACTCATGGAGGGGGAGACCGAGAAGCTGATTCATCTCGAGGACCATCTACATCAGCGTGTCGTCGGCCAGGGCCGGGCCGTGGAGGCCGTCGCCAATGCGGTTAGGCGAAGCCGGGCAGGTCTGTCAGATCCACATCGCCCGGTCGGGTCCTTCCTGTTCTTGGGTCCGACCGGCGTCGGCAAGACCGAGCTGGCCCGGGCTCTCGCCGAGTTCCTCTTCGACGATGAGCGCTCGATGGTCCGCATCGACATGTCCGAGTACATGGAGAAGCATTCGGTCAGCCGCCTCATCGGCGCCCCACCCGGCTACGTCGGATACGACGAGGGAGGCCAGCTGACCGAGGCCGTGCGCCGCCGCCCCTACTCGATCGTGTTGCTCGACGAGGTAGAGAAGGCGCACCCGGAGGTCTTCAATGTGCTGCTCCAGGTGCTCGATGACGGTCGCCTCACCGATGGCCATGGCCGGACCGTCGACTTCACCAACGTGGTTCTGATCATGACGTCCAATCTAGGGTCGCAGTTCATCGACCCCGACCTGGCCGCCGAGATCGTCGAGGGCCGTGTCCTCGATGCCGTTCGCAGCCAGTTGCGACCCGAGTTCCTCAATCGGATAGACGACATGATCGTGTTCGACAAGCTGAGTCGCGAGGATCTGCGCGCCATCGTCGAGATCCAGATGTCGTCTCTCCGTCAGCGCCTGGCCGGCCGTCGAATCGACCTCGCGGT
>DASWKM010000053.1:0-15564 GCA_036396635.1 Acidimicrobiia bacterium | reverse complement strand
GTCCTCGAGGAGGCCGGTCTCATCCACGTCGTCCGCACCAAGAAGGTGAGGGCCATCGAGGCGAAGTACTACGGGCGGATCGCTCGGACCTACCTCCTCGACCAGCCGGGGCCGGGTTTCGACATGGCCCCGGATCACTTCCTCACCACCGCGGCTGCCGAGTTCGCCGACTTCAACGAGGAATCCGGGGTACTGCCACTGAGCACACTCCGTTATGCCCGAGTACCCGATGACCGCGCCGCCGAATGGGTGGGAAGGCTGGCCGAGCTCACCCAGGAGTTCACCGCCGAGAGACGAGGAGGTGAGATCACGTACGGATTGTTGGTGGCGATGTACCCGACGAAACGTCCTCACCTGCCTGACAAGGGAGAAGACACATGAGCAAACCGCTCGGCCCCAACTACTGGAAACTCTGGATCGCCTCGGTCATCTCCAACCTCGGTGACGGGGTGTCCGCCGTCGCATACCCATGGCTGGCCTCGTCGCTCACCCGCAATCCCCTCCACATCGCCGCGGTGGCGGTGGTCACCCGGCTTCCCTGGCTGCTCTTCTCCCTTCCCGCCGGTGTGATCACCGACCGGGTGGACCGCCGGCGTCTCGCCGCCTGGATGGATGTGTTCAGGTTCGTCTTCACCCTCGGGGTCGCCTTCGTCGTGCTGGCAGCCCAATCGGAGTTGGCCACGCCCGATGAGGTGGCCGCAGGGACGGCCGGCGCGCCCGAGTCTGCCGGCATCCTGTTGCTGCTCGTCTATCTGGCCGCCTTCCTGCTGGGCACCGCCGAGGTGTTCCGGGACAACTCGGCCCAGACCCTGATGCCCGCCATCGTTGACAGGGAGAGCCTGGAGAAGGCCAACGGTCGGCTGTGGGGTGCAGAGATGGTGATGAACTCATTCATCGGTCCGCCACTGGCCGGGCTCCTCCTGGCGGCTGCGTTCTCATTGCCCTTCTTCCTCGACGCCGGGAGCTTCGCCGCCGCGGCGGCTCTGGTCTTTCTCATCGCCGGTGAGTTCCGCCCCAACCAGCAGGGTGACCAGCCACAACAGCGGAAGACGTTCTGGGTCGACCTGAAGGAAGGGTTTGGCTGGTTGTGGAGACATCCGTTGTTCCGGCCCATGGCGATCGCCCTGGGTGTGCTCAACGGAGTCTCGATGATGGCGCTGGCAACGTTCGTGCTGTTCGCCCAGGAGGTGCTCGAGCTCGACGCCACCAGGTTCGGCCTGCTGACCACCGGCGTTGCCCTTGGCGGCGTGGTCGGATCTCTCGCTGCCCCCAGGGTCGCCAAGGCACTCGGTCAGGGAGGTTCCCTGTTCGCATCGATCCTGACGATGGCCGCGGCATTCCTGGTCATGGGTCTCACCTCGTCGTTCTGGGTGTTCTGGGCAATGGGCTTGATCACCTCGTTGGGTGGGATGGTCTGGAACGTCATCACCGTGTCACTGCGCCAGTCGCTCATCCCCGATCGGATCCTGGGCAGGGTCAACTCCGTCTATCGCTTCATCGGCTGGGGGATGATCCCGATCGGATCCCTGATCGGTGGAGTAGTGGTCGCCGTTGCCGTGCCTCTCATGGGAAGAGAGTGGGCGCTGCGTAGCCCATTCATCCTCGCCACGGCAATCACCATCGTGTTGTTCATGTTCACGCTGCCACATCTGAACACCACACGCATCGACGAGGCAAAGGGGGCCGCCGAACCGACTGCCAACGTCGAGCCCTGAACCGGGTCAGCCCCTCAGCGCCGGGTGGTCCGACATCTCGTCCGGCACTGCAACCGGCATGTCGAGCAACTGTTGGGCCACCGCCTTTCCCTGAGGGTCGAATCGAAGAGAAGCGGTCCCCCCGGCGCCAAGACCGCCGACCAAGAGGAAGTTGAGTGCCTGGATTCCGGGCAATTCGAAGCGCTGCACCGTCCATGCCCCGAGGTGGGTCAGATAGCTACCGACACGCTCAGCGGTCAGCTCGCGGAGCAACACGAGCCAGAAGTCGGGATGACGGGCACGGACCCCGACGTTGACGTCCGCCCCCTTGTCCCCCGAGCGCCCATGAGCGATTGCAACCAATGGCATCTCCACCACCGACCCGTCGTACGGGATGACCGGTGTCTCAGCGCGCTCTCGAGGAAAGGGATCCGCCGTCAGCGCCGGGTCGACGTCCTCGAATTCGACCGGCACCCCATCGATCTCGACACGGGCGTCCACCGTTTTCCGCGCCACCGGGAAGCATTCCAATCTGATGAGGGGGGCCGATCGGGGAAGGCCCGACCCTCCACCGCTAACCCCGGGTGGCCCGGCCAACCCGATCGAAGGCACCTCCCGGGTGAACCCGTCCACCCCATCTTTCACATCATGGTGGACCCCGACCTTGAGGATCACCTCACGTGCTCGGGAGCCGACCCCGTGGGGCCCGTAGGTGTCCTCGGAACCCAGGACCTCGATATCGGCAGCGCGAAAGTCGGCGAGCCCCGCGGCCTGGAGCATTCGCCTTCCCCTGACGATGAGGTCGTCGCCCACCCGGCGCGCCTTGGCCACCGCATCCCGGCCCCCGATGAACAGCAGGAACTGAGCGCGCCATCCGTCTTCGATCTGGGCACAAGCCTTGAGGCTCGATGGCGGTGGCGAGCCACGCGCCCCGGTGACGGCGACCCGGTTGGCACCTATCTGCTCGATCTCGACCTCGCTCCAGTCACAGACCACATCGGGGAGCAGGTAGGCGGACGGGTCGCCGATCTCGTAGAGGAGCTGCTCGCTCACGGTGCGGACGTCGACCAGGGCGTCGGAATCGCTCGGTGCGGTCAGGACCATGGAGCCATCTGCACCCACCTCGGCAATCGGAAAGCCGGGATTGGACCAGCTCTCGGTGTCCTCCCAGTCGGTGAGAAGGCCGCCTGTCGACTGGGGCCCGCATTCGAGCAGATGGCCCGCAAGCGAACCGGCCGATAGACGGTCGTAGTCGTCCGCACGCCATCCGAGCTCGTGGATCAGCGGCCCCAGGACGAGAGCGGAGTCCACCACCCGCCCGGTCACGACCACCTCCGCCCCGGCGCCCAGGGCGGCTGCGATGGGGCGCGCCCCGAGGTAGACGTTGACCGACATCGGTGGGGCGGTGAGCCTTGCCTCTCGGATGACGTCCTCCCGACCCAGCAAGTCGTCTCCGGTCACCACAGCGACACGGATGGACGGGTCGGCTCGTCGGATGACGTCGGCGGCGGCGTGGGGATTCACCCCGCCCGCGTTGGTGATCACCTTGACCCCGCCGTCGCGATAACGGGAGAGGTTGGCGGCGATGGTCTGGATGAGATCCCGGGCGTAGCCCTGATCGGGGTCTCTGTCCCGCGCCCTGGTGAGGATCGCCATCGTGATCTCGGCGAGACCCTCATACACGATGTAGTCACTGCGCCCATCGGCGAGGAGTTGAGGGGTGGACAGCGACGAGTCGCCCCAGGCCCCGGCGGCTCCGGAGATGGTGACCAGGTCGGGAGATGCCATTGCGCCGCAACCTACTTCCCGATCAGATCACACCACTAAGTCGTGTCGACCTCCCGATACGTCCCCAAACCGGCGCAGGATGTCGTAACTAACCTGCCTCACCGTGAATCTCTCGCCGTTCACCGAAGAGCATGAGCTGCTGCGCAAGACGGTCAGGGAGTGGTTGGAGGGCGAGGTGGTGGCCCATCTCGGCAGATGGGAGGAGGAGGGCCATCTCCCCGACGAGGTCTTCCGGCGCGCCGGACGGCTTGGGTTCCTCGGTCTCGCCTACCCCGAGTCTGCCGGTGGCCATGGTGGCGACTATTGGGCTCATGTGGTCTTCCTCGAGGAGCTCGGTCGGGTGAGTCAGGCTCTGGCGATGGCCCTCTCCGTGCAGGTGGACATGTCGACGCCACCGATTCTCGAGTTCGGGACCACGCAACAGGTCGAGAGGTGGCTCAGGCCCGCCCTACGCGGCGAGCTGATCGGCGCCATCGGCATAAGCGAGCCCGACACCGGCTCCGATGTCGCCTCGATTCGGACCCGCGCCCGGCGGGATGGAGACGAGTGGATCCTCAACGGGTCGAAGATGTTCATCACCAACGGGCTGAGGGCCGACTTCATCACGACGGTGGTGAGGACGGGGCCACCCCTCGAGGCCAACCCATGGTCGGGCATCTCGATGTTCATCGTCGACACCAGCCTCCCCGGCTTCGAGGTGTCCAAGAGCCTCGAGAAGTCCGGGATGAAGATGTCGGACACCGCCCTGTTGTTCATGGACGACATGCGCCTCCCCGCCGACTCGTTGCTCGGCGTCGAGGGCGAAGGCTTCAAACAGATCATGTGGGAGCTTCAGGGCGAGCGTCTCGCCGTCTCGGTCTTCGGGGTCGCAGGAGCCCACGCCGTGCTCTCCGAAGCGATCGCCTACGCCAAGCAGCGTGAGGCCTTTGGCCGGCTGATCGGCCATTTTCAGGCGCTGGCGCATCGGTTGGTCGACATGGCCACCGAGGTCGAGGCGGTACGCGCCCTCGTCTATGAGTGCTGCGACCTCTGGAATCGGGGCATCTACGCCACCGAGGAGGTGGCGATGGTCAAGCTGGCGGTGGGCCAGTTGGGGGCGAGGGTGTCCGACGAGGCACTCCAGACGTTCGGGGGCGCCGGGCTCACCGAGGGCTCATACATCGCCCGGGAGTGGCTGGGGATGCGCATCGGGCGGATCGGGGGCGGCAGCGACGAGGTCCAGCGCCAGATCCTCGCCAAGATCATGGGGATCTCGTGAGCGGGCTGGGGCCTCTGTTCCGGGAGGAGCACGAGGCATACCGCGATGCCGCTCGAAGGTTCGTGGAGAGAGAGATCAACCCTCATGCCGAGCGTTGGGAGAAGGAGCGGGATTACCCGAGAGAGCTCTTCGCCAGGGTCGGTGAGGCCGGGCTCTTCGGAGCCAAGTTCGACCAGAGTTGGGGAGGAACCGGCCCCGACTACGTCGCCGAGGCGGTGTGGGTGGAGGAAGCGTCCCGGTCGCTCAGCTTCGGTGTCGCCAACGACCTGGGGGCTCACAGCCAGCTGGCATCGCTGTACATCGATCGTTTCGGCAACGACGACCTGAAGGAGCGTTATCTCCGCCCTTCGATCTCGGGTGTGCTTCTGGGCGCCCTCGCCGTCACCGAGCCGGCCGCCGGCAGCGATGTGAATGGCATCAGGACCCGGGCACGCCAGGATGGGAACCAGTGGGTGATCAACGGGTCGAAAGTCTTCATCACCAACGGTTCATGGGCCGACTATGTCGTGGTGGCGGCACGGACCGCTGACGATCCCGGGCACGACAAGCTCACCCTGTTCGTGGTGGACGTCACGTCGGATGGGTTCGTGGCGATCCGAATGAAGATGATCGCGTGGCACACATCCCACACCGGCGAGCTCTTCTTCACCAATGTGCGGGTGCCCGATGAGAACCGGATCGGCGAGGTGGGCTCTGGCTTCCGGCACATCATGACCAACTTCCAGTGGGAGCGGGTCGTCCTCTCGCTGAGCGGGCTCGCATTGGCCGAGCGCTCACTGCAGACGGCGATCGCATACGCCCGGGAGCGCAAGGCGTTCGGGAGGCCCGTGATCAGCTTCCAGGTCTGGCAGCACCGCTTTGCCGACCTGGCGGTGCGGATCAGGACCGGAAAGGCCCTCGCCTACCGGGCCCTGCGTCTTCACGTGGCAGCGGAGGAGGGTCAGGACGTCGGCCGCGACGAGCTCGTTCGCGTCACCTCCATGGCCAAGCTGTTCAGCCAGCGCCTGGCCTGGCAGGTGGCCGACGAGTGTGTCCAGGTGCACGGTGGGTCAGGGGCATTGATGGAGTTTCCTGCGCAGCGATTCTGGAGGGACGCTCGAGTGGGACCGATCGGGGGAGGCACCGACGACATCATGCGCAACGTCATCGCCGGCACCATGGGCCTTGGCTGAACGCGTTCCTGACACGCCACGCGTCACTATTGATCATTTGACCGCGCGAATTGTGATAGTCAGACCGGTTTGATGTTCCTGTTGACCCTGAAGAGATTCCCAGGGTCGTACTTGGCCTTGACCATTGCCAGACGGGAGAGGTTGTCCCGGTATGACTCGGCGATACGGTCATCGGACTCGTCTGCATTCTGGAAGTTGATGTAGTTGCCACCTGTGGAGTACTTCCTCAACGTGGTCCAGGCAGACCGAACCCAGTCGCGATTGGCTTCGGCAGGCCCATCGGATGGATACATCGATTGGATGACGCAGACGTATCGAGCGTCTCGGTTGCCCACCGCGCCGTCGTCGTCAGCGAAATCAGCCAAGGCTCCGCCGATGTGGAACAAGACACCCTGGTTGGCCGGTGCCTCCAGCCCAACGAATTGTGCTCGGTAGTCGGCGAGCAGCTGATCACTGAGCTCGGGCACGAACTCCGACTTCCAGTAGTAATGCATCCCCTTCGGCATGGTCGGGTCGAGCATCGACTGCTGGGCCGCATATGGCTTCCGCTCGATGAGATCCGCCCACGGTGTGCCAAATGACCGCAGGGGCCCCAGGTCCTGCTCCGCTTCCTCGGCCGACCCGGTGTGGCAAACCACCATCCCGACGATGGGTCTTCCGTGCTTGTCCTCGGGTAGCCATGGGGCTGGGGGAGCGTTCCGCATCAGCATGGCAAGCGTCAGCTGACGCGACGCCGCCTCGGTGAGGTCGCGGTAGAGCTCGGTCACCCCCACGGCTTCGTCGGCGGACCAGGCAATCAGCCCACCTGTTATCTCAGGGCCGACCTCGTGGAGCTTGAAGACGAACTCGGTCACCACCCCGAAGTTGCCGCCGCCACCCCTGAGTGCCCAGAACAAGTCGGCGTTCTCGGACCGAGAGGCACGTATCACCTCACCACTGGCCAGCACCAGCTGGACCTCGATCAAGTCATCGACTGTGTACCCGAACTGGCGGGTGAGGTAGCCAAACCCTCCGCCGAGAGTCAGACCCGCGACGCCGGTCTCGGAGACGAAGCCAAGGGTGGCTGCCAACCCATGGGCCTGAGTGGCCTGATCGACATCTCCCAGCAGGCAACCAGGACCGACCCGAGCAGTCGCGGTGGCGACGTCCACATCGACGGTTCGCATCGCAGACATGTCCAGGGTCATCCCACCATCGGATAGAGCCAGCCCTGCGATGTTGTGACCGCCCCCCTTCATCGAGAACTCGAGGCCTCGATCCCTGGCGAAGCCCACTGCTGTCACGACATCTCCGGCCGACGCAGGTCGAACGACGATGCCCGGGGTCCTCTTGATCATCCCATTCCAGATGAGCGTCGCCTCGGCAAACCCATCGTCGCCTGGCATGAGAATCGCCCCGCTGATGCCCTCTCTGAGCGTGTCCACGTCCTCGTTCGAGATCGCCGTAGCTTCACCATCGAGCGTCGTGAGTTGCGTCAACATGATCACTCCTTTGCCCCGCTCCCGATTGCAGCAGAGAACCTACACCTTCGCCCACCAACGCAGACGCCCCACATCATCGAATCCGACACTCTCATAGAAGGCGGTGGCCAACCGGTCATCATCGGTGCACACCCTGGCGAGACGCATGCCGCCAGCCCTCATCCGAGTCAACCCATAGTGGATAAGGGCACGCCCGACACCCCTTCGGTGAAAGTCGGGGTGCGTGCCAAACGGCTCGATCTGGGCGATGCCGGACACATCGGGCCACCAGACCATGAACGAGACGATGGTGCCATCCGGTGCGACGGCGACCAGATCGCGCTCCGGGTCGTAGATGGGTGACCGCATGAATCCGAGATAGCGGTCCACATGCATCGAGGGATCCATGGTCGACTCGAACACCGCATGGCTTGCACCCCGCCGCGAGTTGGCCTCCGATTCGTCTCGGACGTGGCGTAGAGCCCATCCGTCGGGAACAGCCGGCTCGGGTATCGGTTTGCCCTCCAGGTCGCATTCATAGCTCCGGTATGTGGAGACGGGCCCGAGCCCCTCTCTCGTGAGATTGGCCACCAGGTCCGCGTCATCATCAGACACCCAGCCGAGCTCGCCCCTGTCCCCCAGACGACGTTGTGACCACCTCACCAGTGGCATCAAGGGACGGCCAGGGCGGGTAAACGCGCTTATCTCGCTCGGATCGCTCGAGTCGATGACCGCGAACCCATCCTCGCCCTGCATCCAGTACGACACTCGACCTGTCGCCCTAGCGTCGGTGTGGTACATCCACCACGCGAGGTCACCGGGGTGGACGTAGTAACGCTCGCCGCCGAAGGCGAGCCCATCGGACAGCACGGCCTGCATCGAGCCCAGATCCTCCTCGGTGGCGGGTCTCACCTCTGCGGCAATCGGGTCGGGGATGGTGCCAACCTCGAGCCCGTCGACCGGGATCTCGTGGCGCCGGGCCCCGGCGATCACGGTGGCGACATACCAGTCATACGGCATCGCCCGGGTTGGCTCACCCTCGTAGGTGTAGGTCAGGGTCTCCCTACCGCTGATGCCCACAGACGCCGCCCGGCACCGCGGCTCTGCCTCGTCGAGGGCCCTACGCCCGGAGTCATCGATCTCATAGACGACACCAGTGGTGAACGCACCTGGAATCGGCCGGATGTTTAGCTTGGCCGATCCGTCGGTCGAGGGCTTGTCATACACAGGGGCCCACCCGGGGATCGAGGCTGTCTCGACAAGCCGCGCCGAAGGACATCGGCTGCGTATCTGTGGTGGCCACATGTTCCAGCCGTAGGCGAAGTAGCGGAAGGGCTCAATCCGGTATCCAGTCCTCCAACGGGATGCCCAGGCCGTCGGCGATCCGATTCGCATAGGCGTAATAGGCAGTCACCTCGGCGATGTGGAGAATGTCCCGATCACTGAAGCCGACCTCCCTCAGACCCTCGACATCGGTCTCGTCAACGGTTGCCGGGGCACGTGTCAGCTTCAAGGCATATCGCAACATCCGCTTTTGCCTCTCCGAGATGTCGGCCGTCTCGAATTGCCTCTCGATCGCCTCGGCGAGCAGGTCGTCTCGGAGCAGCCGGCGCAGCCCGCGCCGGTGATGGATCACTCAGTAGTGGCACTCATTGGCGTCGGACACGATCAGAGCGATCATCTCCCGCTCGACTTTTCGAAGCGTCCTCGTCCCTCTCATCGCCTGGCGATACAAGACGTTGTGGGCGTTGAGACTCCCCGCGTCGAGGGCATGGATCCTCATGATCCATTCGACACGTCGGTAGGTGGGATCTATGACCTCATCCCTGAGCGCCGCGAGGTCTTCGTCCCAGTCGTCTTCGTGTGGAGCCTCGATCCAGGGCACCGGCTGAACCTACGTGACTCGCGGCCCTCGACCACCGCTAGGTGCTCTCTGACGGGCCGGGGTGATGTACTGGGCTAGTTGCTGAACGTGACAGAGAAGGCGGGTGCCCACCGGGTCACCACCCGGCCGTAACACTCACCGGCCCGGATCATGTCTCCGGCCGCCAGGGCGTCGAGTGACTGGTTGACCTGCTCACAGGAGTCGTCGAAGACGAGCTCCTGGGGATCGAAGAGCTCCGAGACCGCGGCGTAGTCGAGCTCGACCATCGACCCGGACGGGAAGGGGCTCAACCACTCGAGCACGTGATTCAGCTCCTGGGCCGGTCCGACAAAGACGGCGAGCTTGACGAGGGTCTCATAGGCCCGCCGAACTCGAGCCCGCGCCTTGTCGATGTCGGCCCTGAAGCGAAGCCGTGGCCCCATCGGGCCTTCGTAGACCTCTTTCTCGGAGGGGTCGAACAGGGTGAACCATCGCACCGGCACATGCCAGGCAGAGGTGAGGATGTGAGATCGGTGCTCGGGATGGGTCCGGTGGTAAGCCTTGAGCTCGGCGTCGGCCGCCTGCGCCGCTCCTTCCGGGATCAAGCCGGCCCCAAGGCCCCGGAAGGCGTTGGCAAAGGCGACGGTCGACTCCAAAACCCGGAGCCGGAGGTTGCGCGGGCAGACGAGACGCCGACCATCCCATTCCACGGTCCAATGACCGTCCCCCTCGTCCTCGGAGAGCATCCCGTAGATGCGAACGAAACCTGGCACCGGATCGTTGGAGCCAGAGCCCTCCGGCGAGTACACCCTCAGGAATGCCGCCTTGGTCATGCGTCATCCTGGCACACATCGGCCGACAATTCGCTGAGGCGCAAGGCCGGCATCGCCGGGTAAGATCTGGGCCGTACCCTTTTTGAGAGCTCAGGAGGTCAGACCTTGGGTGTATTCGACGCGGTAGCCATTGAGGGCCACGAGCAGATCCTCTATGGCTACGACAAGGTATCTGGCCTCAAGACGATTATTGCCATACACAGCACGGCATTGGGTCCCGCCTTAGGCGGGACTCGTTTTTTTCCATATGAATCCGAGGAAGCGGCAATCCACGATGCGCTGCGTCTCTCCAAGGGAATGACCTACAAGGCCGCCGCCGCCGGTCTCGATCTGGGAGGGGGCAAGGCCGTGATCATCGGCGACCCCCGAGAGGACAAGTCGGAGCGCCTGTTCCGAGCCTACGGCCGCATCGTCGACTCGCTGCAGGGCCGTTACATCACGGCCGAAGACGTGGGCACCACCACACTCGACATGGACGTGGTTCGACGTGAGACTCGTTGGGCCCTGGGAAACTCGATCGCCCTCGGCGGGTCGGGCGACCCATCCCCCGTCACCGCGCGCGGCCTCTATGCAGCAACCCGCGCCGTGGCCCAGAGGCTGTGGGGCGACGCGGATGTCGCCGGTCGTCGCTTCGCCGTCCAGGGGGTCGGCAAGGTGGGATCGGCATTCGTCCAGGTACTCGTGGAGGCTCGCGCCGAAGTGATCATCAGCGACGCCTACGAACCTGCTGTCCACGCCGCCGTGGAGAACTTCGGCGTCAAGCCGGTCGAACAGGACGAGATCCATCGAGTCGACTGTGATTTCTTCTCACCGTGCGCACTGGGGGCGGGGCTCAACGAAACAACCATCCCCCAACTCAATTGCCAGGCCGTGCTGGGGAGCGCCAACAACCAGCTGGCCACAGACGAGGACGCCAAACGGATTGCGGCGCGTGGCATCCTCTACGCCCCCGACTTCGTCGTCAACGCAGGTGGCCTCATCAACGTCTACGACGAGCTGCAGGGCTATTCCAGGACACGAGCCCTCCATCGTGTCGATTCGATCTTCGACGCCACGATGCGCATCCTCGAGACCGCCGACGAACACGGGGTCAACCCCAACGAGGCCGCCGTCATGGTCGCCGACGACCGAATCCGCAACATCGGCGACCTGCGTCGCTTCCGACGCAGTGGTGACGATCGGAACTGACGGGGTGCAGAGCGTGGCGAATCTCGACCATCGAAGCCTCGGGCTGAGTGATGCCCAGGTCATCGAGATGTATCGGCTCATGCTGCTGACCCGCCGGGTAGACGACCGTATGTGGGCGTTGCAGCGCCAGGGCCGGGCTGCCTTCGTCCTCGGCTCGTCGGGTCACGAAGCGGTCCAGGTGGCTTCGGTGTTCGCCCTCGACACCGAGAAGGACTGGATCCTGCCCTACTACCGCGACATGGGTGTCGGCCTGGCCTGGGGTTTCACCCCCCTCGAGGTCTTCCTGGGCGTGTTCGCCAAACGGGATGACCCGTCGTCGGGAGGGCGTCAGCTTCCCAGTCACTGGTCCGACCCCGACCGCAACGTCTTCAGTCAATCATCGGTCATCGGCACGCAATTCCCCCATGCCGCAGGCATAGCCCACGGTCTCAAGACGAAGGGGACCGGCGGCGTGGTCGTCGTCTACGGCGGCGAAGGCGCGACTTCGGAGGGGGACTGGCACGAGGCGATGAACTGGGCCGGCATCCACAAGCTGCCACTCATTTGTGTGATCGAGAACAACCAGTACGCCATCTCGGTGCCGACCCAGGAGGGGGTGGCCGGGCGCGTCGCCGATCGGGCACCCGGATATGGCTTTCCTGGGCACGTGATCGACGGGAACGACGCCTTCGAAGTGCTGGCCACGATGAGAGCCGCGGTGGCCAGGGCGCGTGCCGGGGAGGGGCCGACGCTCATCGAGGCCGAGACCTACCGCTACTACGCCCACACCTCAGACGACAACGACACCCTCTACCGGAGCCGGGAGGAGGTCGAACGGTGGAGGAAGAAGGACCCGCTGAGACGGCTGAAGTCCTACTTGATCGAGAACCGCCTTCTCAGCGAGGCCGAGGAGGAGGAGCTGGACGCAGCGGTTGTCGAGAACCTGGCCAAGGCCGTAGACGAGGCAGAGGCTGCTCCCACCCCCGACGACCCCACCAGTCGGGTCTACGCCCGGGTGATCGAGCCCGGTCCTGCCGCGACCGAGCCCGAGCCGGTCCCGGAGGGTGAGACCGTCAACCTCATCACCGCCATCAATCGGGCATTGCATGAGATCTTCGAACAACACGACGACGCCGTCCTGTTCGGTGAGGACGTGGCCCGCCGCAAGGGAGGAGTCTTCAAGGCGACCGAGGGCCTCACCGATCGGTTCGGCCCAGAGCGGTGCTTCAACACTCCCATCTCGGAGTCCTCGATCGTCGGTTGTGCGATCGGGATGTCCGCCACCGGGTTCAAGGTCCTGCCCGAGATCCAGTTCGCCGACTACATCCATCCCGCATTCAACCAGATCGTCTCCGAGGCCGCTCGAATCAGCTATCGCTCGAACGGGCGCTGGAACGTGCCCATCGTGATACGCACCCCATATGGGGCAGGCATCCACGGCGCCCAGTACCACTCCCAGTCGATCGAGTCGTACTACGCACATGTCCCGGGTCTCAAGGTGGTCGTCCCCTCGACGCCTGCCGACGCCAAGGGCCTCCTCCACTCGGCGGTCGAAGATCCTGACCCGGTGCTCATGCTGGAGCCCAAGAAGCTTTATCGGTTGGCGAAGGGGCCATACCCCGAAGGTGAGTACAGGGTGCCGTTGGGAAGGGCCGCCATACGTCATGCCGGCACGGATCTGACGATGATCGCCTATGGGGCGATGGCCCATTTCGCCATGGCTGCGGTGCCATTGCTCGAAGAGCTCGGCATCAGCCCGGAGTTGATCGACCTCCGCTCGTTGAAGCCCTTGGACTGGCCCACGATCGAAGAATCGATCAAGAAGACGTCCCGCGCCCTGGTCATACACGAGGACAACGAATTCGTCGGGTACGGAGCCGAGGTGGCAGCCCAGATCGCCGACAAGACCTTCGAGTGGCTCGACGCACCGGTGAAGAGGTACGCCTTGCCGGACGTCCCCCTGATGCCCTACGCCGGGTCGCTCGAGAACACCCTCTACCCGACCGCCGACTCGATCGTGGAGAAGGCCCAGGAGCTGGCCAAGTACTGATCTCTACCTCCCCTCTGCGAACAACGGTTCGGGGCTTCACCCCGGGGTCGAGTCGGGTAGCTTCTCGACGTCGCAAGAGGAGGAAATCCGTGATTCTCGACGCATTCGAGGAGTTGAGCTGGCTCGCCGTCCTGGTGGCTGCGGCCGCCTACTTCGTGCTGGGAGCGATCTGGTACTCAAACGCCGTATTTGGCAAGAGGTACCGCGCCGCCCTCGGCGTCCCCGACCAGCCGGCGACTCCGCCGGTGGCGGCCCTGCTGGTCAATTTCATCGGCTGGTTCGTCGCCGCCATCGCCCTCGGCCTCATCTCCACCGCGGTCGGTGCCGACGACGTCTGGGATGGAGTCGTCCTCGGTCTGGTTGTCGCCGTCGGCTTCATTGGCACGACCAGTGTGGTGAACCGCATGTTCGGCTCCGAGAACCCGAAGCTGATGCCGATCAACGGCCCATACACCCTGATCGGGTATGCGCTGATGGGCGCCATCCTCGCCGTCATGTGACCTCTCCACTCATTGAACGGTCGAGGACTGGCCTCACCTAACCTGCCCGCCAATGTCGTTGCAGTCCCATCTTTCCGAGTTGGCGGGGAAGGCATTCGCCGACCTCGGCTTGCCCGCCGACCTCGGCGAGGTGCTCCCTTCCCAGCGGCGCGAGCTCGCCCAGTACCAATGCAACGGCGCTATGGCGGCGGCCAGGCGAGCGGGCAGGCCGCCACGGGAAATCGCCGCGCAGGTTGCCGCAGCCCTGAACACGAACCCCGAGATCCAATCTGCGGACGTCGCCGGGCCCGGGTTCATAAACCTCGACCTCACCGACGAGGTGCTGGCCGAGTGGGCCAACCGCACCTACGGGGACGACCGTCTCGGGCACCGGGAGGCCGACGACCCACTCACGGTCCTCGTCGACTACGCCGGGCCCAATGTGGCCAAGGCGATGCATGTCGGTCATCTCAGAGCAACGATCATCGGCGACTCGCTGGCGCGTCTCTTCGCCTTTGCCCGTCACCGAGTCATTCGCGATCCCCACTTCGGTGACTGGGGATTTCAGATGGGACTGCTGATCACGGCGGTGGGCGACGAAGGAATCGACCCGGGCCAAATCACTCTCGACGACCTCCAGCGCATCTACCCGGATGCCTCGGCGCGCGCGGAGACCAACGAGACCTTCGCCGACCGGGCACGTGAGATGACGGTGCGCCTTCAGCAGGGGGACGAGGAGGCGCGATCGATTTGGCGGCGGATGAAAGCCGTGTCGGAGCAATCCCAGCGGATGGACTTCGCAGCACTGGGCGTCGAATTCGACCTCTGGTACGGGGAGTCCGACGTCGCAAACCGTCTCAACCCACTGGTGGAGCGGCTGGAGTCGGGCGGGGTCACAGAAGTGTCCGATGGTGCCCTGATCATCCGCGTCGACATGCCCGACGACAACAAGGAGTGGGCACCGCTGATCATCCGCTCCTCGGCCGGGGGATTCCTCTACTCGACGACCGATCTCGCCACGGTCGAGATGAGGGCGAACGACCTCGGGGTCGATCTGATGCTCTACGTGGTGGACCGGCGGCAAGGCGATCACTTCGCGCAAGTGTTCCGGGCAGCCCGCAAAGCCGGCATCGTCGGCGACGACGTCCGGATGGAGCACATCGACTTCGGCACCATGAACTCTCCAGGAGGCAAGCCATTCAGGACCCGTCAGGGTGGCGTGGTCAGGCTCGGCGACGTCATCGACATGGTCAAGACGGTCGCCCGGAAACGTCTCGATGAGGCCCACATCGCCGTGGACTATCCCGATGAGGAGCGGGACAAGATCGCGGCACAGGTCGGAGTGGCCGCCCTCAAGTTCGGCGACCTGATCAACAATCGCTCCTCGGATTACGTCTTCGACCTCGAGCGCTTCAGCTCGTTCGAGGGAAAGACCGGGCCATACATCCAATATGCCGCGGTGAGGAGCAAGTCGATACTTCGCAAGGCGTCGGAGCGAGGGCTCGAGCCGGGCCCGATCATCGCCCCGAGCGTCGGGGTGGAACGTGACCTTGCTCTCGAGCTGTTCCGCTTACCAGAGGTCATCGATCGGAGCATCGATCTACGCGCCCCGAATCACGTCGCTGAGTACGCCCACTCGTTGGCCGGGCAGTGGAATCGCTTCTACGGCCAGTGCCACATCCTCACCGAGACCGACCCGGCTCGCCGTGGGTCGTGGCTCGCCCTGGCAGAGTGGACCGGGTCTGCACTCGCGACCCTTCTCCACTTGCTGGGCATCGAGGTGCCCGACCGGATGTAGC